>NYTQ01000006.1 GCA_002683585.1 Cryomorphaceae bacterium | reverse complement strand
AATTTATAGACCTCCAGTAGAAAAGTTAGTCTAACAAAAACTAACAAGATATCTACAGCATAAGCATATGTATTTTCTGTGGATAAGTTGTTGGTATGTAGCTATTGAAAATTTCAATTTTTTTTCTTTCTTTTCCCTCGCAATGCTTTATAATCCACATCTAATTTTTTAGGTCATTATGAAAAGAACATTTCAACCAAGCACGCTTAAACGAAAAAGGACTCACGGTTTTAGAGCGCGAATGTCTACAAAAGCTGGAAGAGCTGTTATTGCAAATAGAAGAAAGAAGGGCCGAAAAGTATTAACCGCTTAACTCTTTGGGCTAAGTCATTTCAAAAAAAATCCATCAATCAGACTGCTTATCAATTTTTTTTGATGGTGTGTCTGAAAAGTTAGACTTAAAAATAGTTGTAAAAAAGAAAGATTACTCTTTAGCGGTTCGCAGGAATAAAATTCGGCGGTGGATTAAAGAGATTTTTAGAAAAAGCTCTGTGTGTGGCTCTTTTGTTGTTGTGGTTAGGCGGGGTTTTTTAGAGATGGGTTTTGAAGCCGCCTTTACTGTGATTGAGCCCTCGTTAAATAGTCTTATAATTGATTCCGAAAATAAATAAAATGAAAGGGCTGTTAATATACATAATCGAATTTTATCAAAAGTATTTAAGTTTTTTGTTAGGAAAAAATTGTAGATTTGAGCCAACTTGTTCGCAATATGCGAAACAAAGCATTGAGGCTCATGGCTCGTTTGTTGGTGGTTATTATTCGGTAATAAGAATTTTAAAATGTGGGCCCTGGTCGGCCGGCGGACTAGATGAGGTAAAAAAATGAATTGGAGATATTTTTATATTGGCTCGGTTGTCGCGCTATCTTATGTGTTGTTTTTATCATGGAATGCTGAACAGGAAATTAAACAGGAATTTGCAGAGGCATCTGCAATCGAACAAGATCAAGGGGAAAAAATATTACCTCTTGATGAAACCGAGCAATTTATAGAAATTCAAAATGACAAGTTGGTGGTTCAGGTAAGCCCGACTTCTGGAAAAATTTGGCAAGCAAGACTCAAAGAACATACATTTTTAAATAATGATGACTCTCTTGGCGTAAGGTTGTTTGGTTTTGATGGTGAGACAGGTTTTAAGTTTTATTTAAACAGTGGCTTTGTATCTAAAAATGTGGGTTTTGAGGTGGTTGAGGTTTCGCCAGCAGAAATAGAGTTAAGGTCTCTGGATGGAAATATATCTAAAACAATTTCATTGAATGAAAGTGATTATGAGTTAAATATAAAAGATCGGTGGGTTGGCGCAATGCCAGCTGATGTGCCATCACCTTATGTTGCTATGTACCGCACCCAGGGCAAGCCGCTAGATGCAAGAGATGGGTTTTTTGAAAATAGTTCGTATACAGGCGTTGCTTTTAATACCCCTGAAGAGTCCTATGCAAGCATGAGATTGAAGAACATTGATGAGAGGGTGGAGTATTTTCAGCGTGGTGGTTGGGTTGCATTTATACAAAAGTATTTTATGGCTGCAATCCTCACGCCCCCAGACAGGGTTCAGGCTTTGATTGCGCTTCCACCCTCTGGTGGCTCTGATACATATGTTATGGGGGCAATGACAAGAGAAACAAAAGCTAGTCAAGTTGCCTCTGGTATAGATCATAGAATATTTCTTGGGCCAAAGGTTCGATCCGATTTAATTGCTCGGGCTCCTGACCTTGAGTTAACCATTGACATGGGGTGGTTTTGGTTTTTGGCTCAACCGCTGATGATGTTGTTAAGCATGATTAACAGCCTGGTTGATAACTGGGGGGTGTCGATTGTTCTGTTAACTTTTTTAATTAAGGCTTTGTTGTGGCCTATTTCAGCCAAGGGTTTTTCTAGCATGGCAAAAATGCGAACGGCTCAACCCAAACTTAAAGAGATACAAGAGCGGTATAAAGATGATAGGGCAAAACTGGGCACCGAGATGATGGCTTTATACAAGAAAGAGGGTATTAATCCTGCGGGGGGGTGTTTTCCGTTGCTGCTCCAGATGCCTGTTTTTATTGCGTTCTTTTTTTGTTTAAGAGAAAGTGTGGAGCTTAGGCATGAGTCGTTCTTTTTTTGGATTCAAGACCTATCTTCACCAGATCCATTATTTATATTGCCTGCGGCTTTTGCTGGGCTTATGTATCTGACTCAACAACTAAACCCTCAACCCCCAGGCTTAGATCCAACACAGGCACAAATAATGAAGTTTATGCCGGTTGGTATTGCTGTTATTTTTGTAATAATGCCTGCTGGTTTGGTTTTGTATTCTGTCGCAAATAGCGCGATATCGCTTGTTCAACAAAGGGCGTTGTATAAAAAATATGGAGCGTCTGATTTCAACCCTCCAAGCGCTGGTGGTGAGGGTTAATATTTTTGATTTTTGCCCTAGCCACACCCGTTGCCCGATCCGCAATTGCTGTTTTTAGAGCGTCTGGTGACGGTTGTTGTGATGTTTTTAACAAAGCTTTAAACAAACCGATTGATGAATATCGTAAAGTGTTTCTGAGAGATGTGTTTTTAGGTGACATCTTGGTTGATAGGTGTTCTGTGGTTTTTTATTCTGCCCCTAAAAGTTATACGGGCGAAGATTCGGTGGAGGTTTTTTGTCATGGGGGTCTTTCTGTAATACGATCTTTGTCAGACGTTTTTCATAGTCTTGGTTTTAATGATGCGGGACCAGGAGAATTTTCTAAAATAGCTTTTGAAAATAGCAAGCTTTCGTTAAATGAGGCTGAGGCTGTTGCTGATCTTATTCACTCAGAAGATGTTAATAGGGGCATTCTTTCATCAAAAGCTGTGGCTGGTAAATTGAGTGAAATTGTTGTTGATATGGGTAAGCAGATTGATGAGCTGCGAGTTTATATAGAGGGCAGCATTGATTTTTCTGATGAAGATTATGATTTCGTGGTTGAGGGAAATGTAATGGGTCGTCTGCTTAATATTAAAAATGGTCTCGTTTCTCTAATAGATTCGTCGTTGGTTTCATCAAAAAAATTAACGCAAAACAGGGTGTTGTTTTTTGGGCCCCCTAACACAGGAAAGTCTTCTCTTTTTAATCGGATGCTTGGGTTTGAGAGGGCGTTGGTATCAAATATCCCTGGAACCACCCGTGATTTAATTGACTCTGAGATTTTTTATAACAGCGTTAATATGGAATTGGTGGATTCTGCGGGTATCAGGAGTACCGATAATTTGATTGAGTCTAAAGGGGTGGTTCTGTCAGGTAATGAGGTTGAGGAGTGTGATTTGGTTTTGCTCATATTAGATCACCAGACCGAGGATTTGCTTAAAGAGTTTAAGCTCAAAATTAAAAATAAAGATTTTTTGTCTATTTTTAATAAATCTGATGAGTTGAAACCAAGGGAACAATATAATTGTGTTGTATCCGCTAAAAACGGTCATGGTGTTGCTGCCTTAAAAGACTTAATTATTGAGAGGTTAGGTAAAAACAAAGGTTTGGAGAAAACATATTTAATTAGAGAGCGTCACCTTGCGTTGTTTGAAAGTGCTCTTTCAGCTATTAATAGCTCTATAGAAAAAATATCTAAGAATGTAAGTTTTGATGCAGCTGCAGAAGATCTTCGCGCTGCTAGATCTTCTTTTGATGAGTTTCTTGGTGTTAAATATCCAGATCATTTGCTTGGAGATATTTTTAGAGATTTCTGTATAGGAAAGTAGATAAAATGTGGGTATTTTGTTATTAAAAAAATGTTTCTTTTTATCCACAGGATATCTGAAATTACAATACAGTTTGTGGGGCTATATTTACATAATTTATTATGTGCATTAATTCTTTTAAAGGAAGGATGTATGGGTTTTATTAACAGAAAATACTGTCCTAATAATAACAACAATAATATATTGTTGTTATTAAATACTTATATATATGTTTGATGTAATAGTAATAGGTGGTGGTCATGCGGGTGCTGAGGCTGCACATGCTATTTATAGACAAGGCCTTAGTTGCTGTTTAGTTTCTTTTAAGGAAAATGCCATAGGCCAAATGTCTTGTAACCCGGCCATTGGAGGTCTAGGGAAATCTCACTTAGTCAGAGAAGTCGATGCTTTGGGGGGCATTATGGCCCGTGCGACAGACCTTTCTGGCATCCAATCAAGAACATTAAACACGCGGAAAGGCTATGCAGTTCAAGCCCTTAGAGTGCAATGCGACAGAGATAAATACAAACAAGCTATCCAAGGGATATTAGCCAAAACAACCATCACCATTAAAGAGGGTGAAGTCGTAGACATTCTTGTCAACAAAAACACTATCGAGGGTGTTGAACTTAGGTCTGGTGAGCAAATTTACTCCACTAAAACAATTTTAACGACCGGCACCTTCCTTAATGGTGTGATGTACAAAGGTAAAGAAAAAATATTAGGGGGTAGGGTTGGAGACGAAACATCCATCCCCCTTTCAAAAAAACTTTACGATTTAAAATTACCCATGGGGAGATTAAAAACCGGGACACCTGCAAGAATAAAACTTTCAAGCATTGATCTGAGCTCTATGCAAGAGCAACCCGGAGATCACCCTTCACCACCCATGTCTCTATTGCACCCACCAACAGCAATACTTCCGCAAATTTCTTGCTACATAACAAGAACAAACAAAACCACGCATAGCATAATATCCAACAATACCCATTTATCAGCCATGTATTCCGGCCAAATTTCAGGAATTGGTCCAAGATATTGCCCATCTATTGAAGACAAGATAAATAAATTTGCTAAGAAAGACAGCCACCAAATATTTATTGAACCAGAAGGTCTGGACAAAGACCTTGTGTATCCAAACGGAATATCTACAAGCCTTCCCGAAGACATTCAAGAGCAATTTGTTAAATCTATTGTAGGACTCGAGAATTGCATGATTGAGGAGTTCGGTTATGCGGTTGAATATGACTTTATTGACCCAAGGTCATTACACCCAACCCTCGAAACAAAATTTATAAAAAACTTATATCTAGCAGGCCAAATAAACGGAACGACTGGATACGAAGAGGCGGCTGCCCAAGGGTTGATCGCAGGTATAAATGCTGCACAATCAATTTTTGATCGACAAGAGGTGGTTTTCGATAGAAGCGAAGCATACATTGGTGTGTTGGTTGATGATCTAACCCTCCATGGAGTTACAGAACCATATAGAATGTTTACTAGCAGAGCAGAGTTTAGATTGATGTTGTCTCAAGACAGCGCTTGCCAACGACTCACAAAAAAAGCCTACGAAATTGGTTTAATAGAGGAGAAAACNTTTAACAATTTTGTAAAAAAAGAGAANGAATACCAGGAATTTTTATCGAANACAACAAGCNCAAAACTAAAACACAACAACAAACCAACCACTGGCGAAGAGCTGCTAAAGCGAACAGACCTTGATCATGTTTTAGTAAAAAAACTACTAAAAGTTACCAAACAAAACGAACACCTATTCACAAGAGCCGCCAATGAAATAAAATACAGTGGCTATATAGCAAAACAAAAAAGAGAGGTTGACAGCTCTAGAAAAAATGAGAAAACCAAAATACCAAACGACATAATTTATGCACAAATAAAGGGGCTGTCTAACGAAGTTGTTGAAAGCCTAACCAAACACAAGCCCTCAACACTAGGACAGGCAAGCCGGCTAGAAGGCGTAACACCAGCTGCAGTGAACCTAATATCAATAACAATCAAAAAGAGACAACTTCTCGAAAAGGCTTAACCAAATTAACAACAAAATAAAAATTCAAAATCTTTTATCAAAGTACATAGAAGAAATCCTTAGATTTAACAAAGCACACAATATCGTTGGGCGCTATACANAAGANGAGATTAGANGTATGGANATAGAAGACTGCGCAACCATCCTTCCATTTATACCTCAAGGGTCAAATGTACTAGATATTGGGAGCGGGGCAGGTTTGCCAGGCCTAGTCATAGCAATAAACAGCCCCACAACAAAAGTTCTAATGTCAGAAAAAAACAAAAAAAAAGCATACTTTATTAATAAAANCATNCAATCNCTCGGNATAAAAAACGCCNANATTATTAATGCTCCTATATCAAAAAACACAAAACTAGACAAAAAATTTAACATNATTACAGCGCGAGCATTTGCAAGCGCAAGGCAAATTGTCGAGCTATCAGAACAGCTCTTAATAAAGGATGGAAAATTTATATTAATGAAGGGAACAAAACAAAAAATTAAAGAAGAGGTTGCCGAGCTCAATGATAAAAAATACTCTTATACTATTCATAATTTAAACAAAACAACGAAAGAGCGACACATCCTAGAAATATATTAAAAATGAAACATGTCATCGCAATAGCAAATCAAAAAGGAGGGGTCGGAAAAACAACAACAGCGGTAAACTTATCTGCTGCATTAGCGGCAACCAAGAGAAGTGTTTTATTAATTGACTTAGACCCACAGGGAAATGCCAGCACGGCCGCTGGCATGAAAAAAAATGAAAATACCCTATATGAAATATATTCACAAAATCTTTTAATCAGTGATCAAATTTTAAAATCTCCCAGCGGTTATGATGTTGTTCCTGGCGGAGAAAACCTAATTGCGCTCGAGGTATTAATAAGAAACGAGCAGAAACAAGGCGAGCTTAAAAAACAACTTAAACCACTTAATTACGAGTTTATAATCATAGACACACCACCGTCACTCAACCAATTAACCCTTGAATCTCTTTTTGCAGCATCCGCAACACTTATTCCGCTGCAATGTGAATATTATTCTTTGGAGGGGATATCCTCTTTGATCAATACAATCAATACGCTCAAAAATAAAAATCTCACAGAAAACAGGGTTTTTGGAATTATTAGAACCATGGTGGACATGAGAAACAATCTAGCTAAAGAGGTTTCTGAAGAGCTAGAAAAACATTTCCCTGAGTTGGTTTTTAATACACTTATACCCAGAAATGTTAAATTGGCAGAAGCCCCCAGTCATAAGACATCGGCCATACAGTATATGCCGTCCTCATTTGGGGCAAAAGCTTACTTAGCACTGGCTGGAGAGCTTATTAGGAGAATAGAGAGTGGTAGATAAAATATTAAACACAGGCCTAGACGCCCTTTTGGGTGATGTGGCTTCCCCAAACAAACAGTCAATAAAAGAGATTGACCTAAACAAAATTAAACCCAACCGGTTTCAACCAAGACAAACTTTTGATGAGCAAAAAATAAATGAACTCTCACAATCTATTGCCAAACACGGAATCCTTTCTCCCATATTGGTAAGAGAGACAGGGGCTGGTGGCTATGAATTAATTGCTGGAGAAAGAAGGCTTAGGGCTGCAAAAAAGGCTGGTTTAGTATCCGCCCCCTGTATGGTTGATGTTGCGGAAGACCAAGTTTCACTTGAGCTAGCTCTTATCGAAAATCTGCAACGAGAGGACCTAAATCCAATTGAAGAGGCGAAGGGTTATGATCGATTAAAAAGAGAGTTCTCTTTAACACAAGATAAGATAGCTGAGGTGACAGGTAAAGCTAGAAGCTCTATTGCCAACTCTATTAGACTATTAAACCTCCCCCCTTCTATTATTAATCTTTTGCATGCCGGTGAATTAGAAAAAGGACACGCCAAAATTCTTGCATCCATGGAACCCAAAGAGGCAGAAGAGCTTGCACACAAAATAGTTGCCCTAGGCATGACGGTTAAAGATGCTGCCACCTCAACCAAACCCAGCTCCACAAAAAACAAGATAAAACAAAAAGACAGAGACCTATTAAACATAGAGGAAGAGCTTTCAGAAAATATAGGCCACAAAATCCAAATTGATCAACAAACCACATCAAAAGGTAAAATCTCAATCTCATACTCTTCAAAAGATGAGAGAGAGTCAATTATTAGTAAATTATTAAAATTAAAGAAAAATTAAGCTTGTTCTTAAGACTATTAATTTTTATAATCAGCCCCGTAAAAAAACATACTTGAGTCAAAATTAATACACTAAAAAACAACTGGTTATCCGCACTAGGTCTATTGATCTCAATTGCTTTTTTTCCATTGTTTGTGCAACCCATTTTTGTTGGATACCTGTTTGCCTTAGCGGCGGTGATTTATCTTGCAAGCAAACCAAAAAGCGAGGCCTTGAATTTATATCTTGCATTTATTTTTAGGTGGTCAGTTTTTATAGTTTTTACAATTTTATCTCTAATGTTCATAACAGAAAAAAGCCTTCTAGCTGTCTTTCTGCTTGTATACTTAAACTCAACCTTTAACCCCAAACAAATTACTGCTTAAAATGGCTTCAGCATCAGGCGAACAAACAAGCGCAGAGTACATTCAACACCACCTAACCAATCTTGTCTGTGGAAAAACACCAGACGGTTGGACGTGTGACCACAACGCAGTTGACCAAATGGGTTTTTGGGCATTTCACGTAGACTCTCTTGGTTGGTCAATATTTCTTGGGTTGGTTTTTGTGGGTCTGTTTCGCCTGGGTGTTCCCAAACTTTCAACCGAAGCTCCAAGCGGTATTCAAAACTTTGTAGAAATGTGTATAGAGTTTGTTAACGACAATGTGCAAAGCATATTTACCTCAGCAAAAAACAATCTGATAGGCCCCATGGCATTAACAGTATTGGTATGGGTTTTCTTAATGAACTTAATGGATTTGGTTCCTGTTGATTATTTACCCACTCTTGCAGGCCAAGTTGCAGAAGCAACAGGTATGGTCGAGAATTCCAAAGATGCATATTTCAAAGTAGTTCCAACTACCGATCCCAATATCACCCTGGGTATGGCGCTTGCTGTTTTTGTTTTGATTATTTTTTACAGCATCAAAATCAAGGGCTTAAAAGGGTTTCTAGCAGAACTTACACTTCACCCTTTCGGGAAGTGGATGATGCCAGTTAACCTGGTTCTAGAGGGCGTGAACCTCATTGCCAAACCTATTTCGCTTGGCTTGCGACTTTTTGGCAATCTATATGCTGGTGAAATGATATTTATTTTAATAGCCCTCATGTTAACTTTTAGTTCTATATCAATAGGTTTACTTGGGGTGGGCCTCCATTTAATATGGGCCCTTTTTCATATTTTAATTTTAGCCTTACAAGCTTTTATTTTTATGGTGCTAA
>NYTQ01000120.1 GCA_002683585.1 Cryomorphaceae bacterium | reverse complement strand
GGTTAGCACAGACCGGAACGGGGAAAACGGCAGCATTTGGTTTGCCATTAATAAATTCTATCAACGCTAAGTCTAATCGACCGCAAGGACTTATTATTTGTCCAACCCGAGAGTTGTGCCTGCAAATCACCAGAGATTTAGAAATCTTTTCTAAATATGTCAAATGCCCTGTGGTTTCAGTGTATGGCGGAGCAGATATTAGACGTCAAATGACACAGATCAAGAAGGGTGCTGCTATAATTGTTGCGACTCCTGGAAGACTCCTTGATTTAATAAAAAGAAAGGCCATCCAGCTTTCCGAAGTTCAAAATGTAGTTTTGGATGAAGCGGATGAAATGCTAAACATGGGCTTTAAAGAGGATATTGATGACATTCTAGAGACGACACCAGATTCTAAAAATGTTTGGTTGTTCTCAGCAACAATGCCAAAAGATGTTGCACGAATAGCACAAACCTACATGACGGATCCATTAGAAGTATCCATAGGTCATAAGAATCAAACGAATGAAAATATAGAGCATATTTATTATGTGGTCAAAGAAAGAGACCGTTATGAGGCAGTAAAACGTTTGATCGATTTTCATCCCAAGATATACGGTTTGATTTTCTGCAGAACAAAGCATGAAACAGGTACTGTTGCTGAAAAACTTGCCCGTGAAGGCTATAATGCAGAACCTTTGCATGGTGATTTAACGCAGCCAATGCGAGACCGAGTAATGGCTCGATTTAGAAGTAAAGAGCTTCAGATATTAGTTGCTACTGATGTTGCTGCACGTGGGATTGATGTAGATGACATAACGCATGTAATTAATTATAACCTTCCTGACGATAATGAGAATTATACCCATAGAAGTGGGCGTACTGCGCGTGCAGGTAAAAAAGGACAATCTTTGGTTTTAATTACGCCGAAAGAAGGATTTAAAATCAAATCAATTGAAAAGCAAATGCGTACTGAATTTAGCCAAGGCCAAATTCCAAATGCAGAGGAGATATGCGAAATCCAGCTCATGAAGTTGATTCAGAATACAATAGACATTAATGTAAAAGAAAAAGACATTGAAAAGTTTATGCCTCAGATTTTGGCTTCATTTGAATCCATGGATAAGACCGAGATTATCAAAAAGTTTGTTTCTGCTGAGTTCAACCGTTTCATTGAGTATTATGATCGTGCTGGCGATTTGAATCAGCGCGCAAAACAAGATAGTGGTCGTGAACGAGGAGAGCGTAAAGATAAAGGTCAGCGCGCTAGAGATGAAGGGAAAACACGTTTTTTCCTGAGTGCTGGACGTAGAGATGGACTTAATCCAGGCGCACTCTTACGTGTCGTTTGCGATGCTGCGGGTATTAAATCGGACGTTATTGGAAGAATTGATATCATGACCTCCTATGCATTCTTTGATGTTGATGAAGCACATACGGAAAGAATACTTAAAAGCGTAAACGGGACTGAATTTGAAGGGACAAAATTATCTGTAGAAGTTACCAATACTCAAAATGGTGGTTCTAAGGGATCAGGTGGTGGAGACCGCAGGTCTGGTGGAGGCCGTTCAGGAGGTAACCGTTCAGGAGGCGGTGGATTCCGCAGATCTGGTGGTAGTAATTTCAGAAGCAAGAGATCAGGCGGAGGTGGTAGAGATAGAGACAGAGACAGGGGGCGCGGAGGTTCTGACCGTAGCTCGAGAGATAGAAATGGTGGTTCTGATCGTCGCTCAGGTTCAGATAGATCAAGACATAGAGGTCGTTAATACAATACTTTTTTAATGGAGATAAGGAATATAGCTATTATAGCACACGTTGACCACGGNAANACGACNTTGGTNGACAAAATGATTGANGCNGGTGATTTTANNAATGANCGNGATCGTCCTACNGGCGAGCTNATNATGGATAACAANGACNTGGAAAANGAAAGAGGNATNACNATCGTNTCAAAAAACGTNTCGGTTACCTANAANAANACCAAAATAAATATTATTGATACACCAGGTCACGCGGATTTTGGCGGTGAGGTTGAACGTGTATTGAANATGGCTGATGGTGTTTGNTTACTNGTAGATGCNTTNGAAGGNCCTATGCCNCAAACAAGNTTNGTATTGGGTAAAGCACTTTCAATGGGATTAAAACCGCTNGTTGTTGTAAACAAGGTGGATAAGGAAAACTGCACGCCAGANGAGGTGCATGAAAAAGTGTTTGATTTNATGTTTGAGCTAGATGCATCTGAAGAACAGCTTGATTTCCCGACTATTTATGGTTCTGCAAAGAATAATTGGATGTCTACGGACTGGAAGACGCCTTCTGGTACAATCACGCCTTTATTGGATGAGGTGCTCGATTACTTTCCACCTAAAGTAATTGCAGAAGGAAATACCCAAATGCTCATTACATCATTAGATTTTTCATCTTATGTTGGACGTATTGCTATCGGACGACTTACGCGAGGCGAGTTGAAAGAAAATATGCCTATTATACTAACGAAAAGAGACGGGACCACTGAACGTCATCGTGTGAAGGAGCTTTTTATTTTTGAAGGAATTCAGCGTGTAAAGGTTGCTTCGGTGACTCCAGGAGATATTTGCGCCGTAACTGGTATCGAAGGTTTTGAAATTGGAGATTCAATTTGTGATGCTGAGCACCCTGAAGCGCTTCCAACCATTAACATGGATGAGCCTACGATGTCAATGCTTTTTTCAATTAATGATTCTCCTTTTTTCGGAAAGGAGGGTAAGTTTGTTACCTCTAGACACATACAAGAGCGCTTGACCAAGGAGCTTGAGAAGAATCTTGCTTTGCGCGTTCATGAAACGGACAAAGCGGATAAATGGTTGGTGTACGGAAGAGGTGTTTTGCATTTATCGGTCTTGATAGAAACGATGCGACGTGAAGGCTACGAGCTCCAAGTTGGACAGCCCCAAGTAATTCTAAAAGAGATTGATGGTAAAAAATGTGAACCTGTAGAGGAGTTGACTATTGATTTACCCGAGGAATTTAGTGGCACTGCTGTAGAGGCGGTTACGAAACGAAGAGGTGAGATGCTCAATATGGAGCCTAAGGGCGCCAGAATGGTGATGCAATTTCAAATTCCTTCTCGCGGAATTATCGGATTGAGAAATTATTTGTTGACTCAAACCGCAGGAGAAGCGATTATGACGCACAGATATATTGAATATCAACCATTTAAGGGAGAAATCCCTGGCCGTCAGAATGGTTCTCTTATTTCATTGGAGCTTGGTAAGTCGATTCCATTTTCTTTGAATAACCTTCAGGAGAGAGGAACTTTCTTTATTGGTTCAAATCAAGACATCTATGAGGGTCAAGTAATTGGCGAAAATTCTCGAACTGGCGATTTGTGTGTCAATGTCACCAAGACGAAGAAAATGTCAAACATGCGTTCCTCAGGAGCAGATGATAAAGTGCGTATTGCACCTCCTAGAATTTTTAGCTTGGAGGAATGCTTGGAATACATCCAGCGCGATGAATATGTTGAGGTTACCCCTTCAACGCTTAGAATTCGTAAAATCCTTCTAAAGGAAATGGATAGGAAGCGCGCTCAAAAAAACTAAATTTGTGGGCTTAAAAGCGTAATAAAATAGCTTTAGAATCGTTTATGTATTGTGATTACTAGATGTCTCCTTATAATTCTTCTGCTTTTCTCGTATNCAGTGCGGGCGCAGCAGCCTAATTTTTTTTCTCGATCAGAGCTTGGTCTTCATGTGGGCACCATGTTTTATATTGGTGACCTGAATCAGTTTAAACCTTTTTATAAAAGTAAATTGGCGGGAAGCTTGGTTTATCGTTTCAATGTACATTCTAGAATGACCCTGCGTTTTAATGCAACATATGGAAATGTTGAGGCAGATGACAGTGATGCACGTCAGGCACTTATGGTCAATCGAAATTTAAATTTCAAATCTCAGATTCAGGAATTGGCTGGTGGACTTGAATTTCATTACATGCCTTTTCAATTTGGGAATCGACGGTATATTGGCACCGCGTATATGATTACTCAGATTGGGGTGTTTCACATGAATCCTAAAACTGAATACAACGGAGAGACGGTTGCCCTACAATCAATCGGAACAGAGGGTCAAAGTGCTAAGGGTGGTTCCAAGCCCTACAGTAGGTACCAGCTTTGTGTTCCTCTAGGTTTGGGGGTGAAATTATCTCTNGGGAAATTTTGTTCGTTTAATTTGGACATCGCCATACGNAAAACATTTACCGATTATATAGATGANGTTGGCGCGGATACCTANATGGATGCNGCTTCTTTAGAATGCNATNAATGGNTCNGATGCNGTTGCTTTATCNAANAGNAGCCTTGANGGTTCTTTTCANGGNAGANGNGGNAATTCNACNAATAANGATTGGTATGTCTATGCAGGGGGAATGNTNACGTTTCGACTNGGAAAAGGCAATAACTGTCCTGTAATTCGTTAAGCTTTTTTCTGTCTTCTGCAGCGCTCGCTACAGTATTTGACTTCATTCCAGCAGGACTTCCATTTTTTTCGCCACAAAAATTCTTTTTTACACACAGTGCAAATTTTGGCAGGAAAGTTCTCTTTTTTCATCGTTTTCACATTTAGCTAAACATTTTGATTTAATGTATTGTTTTTAACTCATGAACGAAAGAGACATAAATAGGATAATCGAAATGGCTTGGGAAGATCGAACACCATTTGATGCAATCGAGTTTCAGTTTGGTTTATCGGAAAAAGAGGTCATCGTTCTCATGCGTTCTGAATTAAAGAATAGTAGCTGGAAGCGTTGGAGAAAAAGAGTGCAGGGTAGAGGCACCAAACACCAAGCAAAACGAGTGTTTACAGTTGGTAGACATAAATGCTCAAGACAAAGAAGCATAAGCCACAACAGAGTTACCTAAACATCAGCGTAGCCTACTTTTTGGCGGACCCTTCGTAAAACAAGCTTGGCTACTTTTTTTGCTTTTCCAGCGCCAATGGATAGCGCATCATCAATTTCGTTTTTATTCGACATGAGATATGTATATTGCGCTCGCTCTGCTTTGAATTTTTCTAAAATCAGCTCATAAAGTGCCTGCTTTGCGTGACCATATCCAAAGCCGCCCTTTTCATAGCTCGTTCTCATTTTGGAGACAGCATCCTTTTCAGCCAATAATGCGTATAGTGCAAAAATATTACAGCCATCAGGATCTTTCGGATCTTCCAAGGCTTCACTGTTAGATACGATGGACATGATTTGTTTTCTAAGCTTCTTTTCTGGAAGGAAGATGTCAATCAGATTGTTTCTTGATTTACTCATTTTATGACCATCCGTTCCTGGTATCAATTTTGTTTCTTCCGTTATGGCTTCTTCTGGAATCACGAAGGTTTCACCAAGCTGAAGATTGAATTTTGTCGCAACATCTCTTGTCATTTCTATGTGCTGTTTTTGGTCTTTTCCAACCGGAACAACTTGTGCATCATAAAGAAGAATGTCTGCAGCCATAAGCATGGGGTAGGTAAACAAACCTCCATTTACATCATCAAGGCGATCTGCCTTATCTTTAAATGAATGTGCTAATGTGAGTCGTTTATATGGATAAAAACACAGCAGGTGCCACATTAATTCAGTAACCTCGGGGATATCACTTTGTCTATAAAACGTAGTTTTCGATGGGTCTAAACCACAGGCTAGCCATGCGGCAGCAGTTTTATAGGTGTTTTCTTTTAGTAGAGCTGAATCTTTAACTTGTGTCAAGGAATGAAGGTCTGCAATAAATAAAAAGGATTCATTTTCACTACTTTTCGCAAGTTCAACTGCGGGTATAATTGCACCTAAAAGGTTTCCTAAATGCGTAGTGCCTGTGCTCTGTATTCCGGTTAAGATTCGTGCCATAAGATATAATGTAAAAGTAGAAAATATATTTCCTTTGATTTCCAAAACTTTTTCTTAATTTTCTTTAACATGAAATTTCTATTTGGATTCTTGCGAAATTTATGGAAGATCTACATCTTTTTGGTGTTTTCGATTTTTGCCATATTGCTTTATCCCTTTTTTCGCTTGGTTCTTTTTAAAAAGTCATGGAAGAAATATAGCTTTAAGCTATTTATGATTTGGAGTTGGCTGATGCGTATTTTTTGTTTTTATATTGTACGAAATGTACAAAGCGCGGAGCTACCAGACGGACCATATATTATCGTAGCGAACCACACCTCTTATTTAGATATATTCTTTATGTATTCTATGCTGCCCGAGCATCCTTTTGTTTTTTTAGGCAAAAGCGAGATTTTAACTTATCCAATTATTCGAACATACTTTAAAAATTTAAATATTCCAGTTTTTAGATTTGATCGAAAAAAAGTAGGTCTATCATTTACCCTAGCTGTTGATGCGATAAAAGAAGGTTGGTCATTGGTCATCTTTCCTGAAGGGACTATTCCTGCTGAAAACATCCCCAAGATGGTTCCTTTTAAAAATGGAGCTTTTAAAATTGCAAAGGAAGCACAGGTCCCAATTGTCCCCATTACTTTCACCACAAATCATTTGCTTTTTTCCGATCCCACAGATATTTTCGGTCCTGCCAGACCTGGTGTTTCGCGCTTTTATATTGGTGAGTTCGTATCAAAAGAGGATGTTGAGCGTATGAGTTTTTCGGAGCTTAATAAAATCTGCTTTGAGCGAGTAGAGGCTCCATTAAAAAAGGAATACCCTCATTTGTATTCAACCCAATGAAATGCTTAACTTTACCTCGTGAAAGTAACAGATGATATCGTAAAACACATTTCCCATTTAGCCCGTCTAGACTTTAAAGGTGATGAGTTAGATGCAATCAAAGGGGATATGGAAAAAATAATAGGCTTCATGGATAAGTTATCCGAAATCGATACAGAAAATGTTGAGCCACTTATTTTCATGAATGAAAAAGTAAATGTTTTGCGCGAGGATATCTCTAACCAAACTTTAACCAAAGAAAACGCTTTGGCAAATGCACCAAAAAGCGACTCTGACTATTTTAGGATTCCTAAAGTATTAGATAAATAGTCTAAATTTCGAAGCAACAATACTTTATTACAGATCCTTTACTTGTGAACAGTTCTTCGTAATGTGTTTTGATTTTAAAAATTTCTTTTTCCTTATCCGTTAGCTTGTTTTGAAATGAACCATAAAGATCCCAGGTGAGCGCATGACATTTATAGCCTTCTTCCTTGATCTGTTCCTCCGTATATTCAAATAAAATATCGCTGTCTGTCTTGACGTGAACCAATCCATTTTTCTTCAAAAATTTTCTGTAGCGTCCGATGAATAGGGGAGAAGTAAGCCTTTTTCTAGGTTTTTTAGGTTGGGGATCCGAAAAGGTTAGCCAAATTTCATCAATCTCGTCTTCTTCGAAGAAGTTTTCTATAAAGTCAATTCTTGTGCGTAAAAACTGCACATTATCCATGCTGTTTTCTAGTGCTTCTTTTGCTCCAATGTATATTCTGTTTCCTTTGATATCGATACCTAAAAAGTTTTTTTCTGGAAACATTTTTCCTAAGCCAACGGCATATTCTCCTTTCCCACAACCAAGCTCTAAAACGATAGGTTTTTCGTTTTTGAAAATTTCTTCTTTCCACTTTCCTTTTTGTGGAAACGTTTCTGAAAATGGTGCCTCAGTTACATTTGGGAACCTTTGTATTTCAGAAAATCGCCATAATTTATCTTTCCCCATACTTATTGAAATATTGATCCTAGAACTAGACTTGGAATCAGGTTGGCTATTTGGGTCATTGAATTTTCTTGTTCATCTTTCATTGTTATCATGAGTTCTCCACCTGTTAAATCAGCGTTCAATGTCATATGTTTTAATAGTTCTAAAATACGCTCGGTTATTATGTCGTTCTTGAAGAGTTCCTT
>NYTQ01000119.1 GCA_002683585.1 Cryomorphaceae bacterium | reverse complement strand
GCTGCATTATTGAGCAGGACATCGACCTGGCCAAAAGACTTAAGTACTTCTGCTAAAACATTTTCTACCTGATCATAATGCCGAACGTCACACTGAACTGGCAAGCAGGTCCCACTTGTTTCTGCCTCGAGCTCTTTTGCGGTATTTTGTAGTTTATCTATGTTCCTTGAGGTGATGGCTACTTTTGCTCCGAGTTCTAAAAAGTAACGTGACATAGCCTTACCTAGCCCACTACCTCCTCCGGTAACAACAATGGTTTTCCCTTTGAGTGCATCATCGCGAAGCATTTTTTCTGTATGTTTCATAGTGCTTATTATTTATGGTCCTTTTTAGCTTTAAATTAAGGTTTTTCAATCATATGTAGATTGTTCATTTTCTCAATTAAGTCACCTGTGATAGCCACAACCGATGGTTTTGGAATGTTATCTTTATCAAAAGGCCAAAGACTGGTTGGGTTTTTTAGGTCAGTGGTTTGTTCACCCGGATGCTGTACACTAAGAAATAAGGTCTTGCCATCTGGAGAAAACCATGGCCCTGTAAACTCTGCATCCCGAGGTGCATTGGCGACACGAATTACTTTCCCTGCATCATCACCGATTCTAGGAATTACAAACAAGCTATTGTTTTTAAAATTCATATATGGCGCTTCTTCTTTGTTCATGGCGCTTCCTGATATATCAGTAGTCATCCATAGGTTTCCAGACAAGTCGAAAGCCAAATTGTCTGGGCATGAAAACCCACTTTCTCCACCGCCAGCAAGATATACAGAAGCGTTAAAACTCAAGGAATCATGTTTATTATTTTCTTCTTCAATCTTCATGATAGAGCCATGAAAATCACCTTTCGGTTTATTATTGGTTAGTGAGACAAGAACACTTCCTGTGATAGGGTCTATTTCAATATCTTCAGGTCTGTTTAATTCTGTCGCGCCTAATAATTTTGCTGCTTCTCTTGCTCTAATGAGCACCTCTGTTTGATTTTTAAATGCGCTCTTTAGAAGTGGCTGATTTTCCCAGTCTAAAGGAATCCATTTACCATTATTCGTATCGGCAACATACAATGTTCCCTCTTTTAATGAATTGGGTTTGGAAGAAATGAATTTATATAAATGCTGGTCATTTGTATCATCTCCGCTATACGCTACAACGCGCTTGTCTTTTAGCTGAAATAAAGTGCAACATTCATGAGCAAACCTTCCCAGTGCAATGTGCTTTTGTATGGCACCATTTTTTGGATCAATTTCAACTACCCAACCATAGTGTTCAGGTGGGTATTTATAGAAATTTTCCCAACCCATAGCGCTTGGTCTATGGTAAGTACTCCCATCATTTAGATGCTCCGTTTCCCCATAAAACTGATCGTAGTTTTCCTCACAAGTCAAGAATGTCTTCCATGGTGTAATCCCCCCTGAGCAATTACTATGTGTACCAATAACAGTTGTTTTTTCCTTGATAGGTGTGTCCCAATTAAGGCTAATCGGTGTTTTGGCCGTAATCCTTCGATTGTGGGGGTCATTATGGACAATTTTCCATTTTCCGTTTTCTTGACGAATTCGGACGATGCTGCCACCAACGTTATACATTTCTTTGTCAACTTGTTCAATGGTTCTTTCTTCATTTGGATTACCAAAGGCATAGTTCGAAACAAAAAGAGGGTGCACGTATTCATGGTTGACCCATAGCAAGCCGTCCTCAGGATATTTTTCATCAAAAGGGATGAAACAGGTAAAATCACAATTGAACCCAAAAGTATCCTCGTCATTGATCTTATCATTCCATTTGATTAGGGTATGGTAATCAAGACCTTTGGTGAGTAGTAAATCATCTTTATCCGAAGCGACGAGACCTTCAAGTACGAGCTTTTTTAGTTTATTAATTTCATCAATTGATAATCCTTCGCTGATGATTGAGCTGTTGCTGTTTCCGCAACTCATTAAAAATGATGGAGTGATGGCAACACCCAAACTGACTTTGCCCAAAAAAGAAATAAACTCTTTTCGGTTATATTTTTTATTTTTCATGTGGTCTTAATGAGAATTAAACAAGCGAGATGGCACAAAGTTTAATTTAGTGATTATCGCTAATCTTTCCTAAAAATCAGCGCTAATAACGAAATATATAGGGTTGTTTCCTAACAATGGACTCGCGTTTTTATAGTTTGGATTGAAGATTAAGGAGGCATTCAAATTAAGATGATGTTTCAAGAAGCTTATTTTTCGATGTCCATTAATGCCTAGTGTTGTTATTCCTCCGGCATCATAAAAGCTCAACCACTGATCCCCAGTGATACCTCCTACTGTAAATGAAAGATTTTCATTTAGCTTATACGTTGCTTCAAGATATACACCGTTCGTATTGTCCTCTTCGTTGCTATAAATTACATAACCGACTTGGGCTTCTAGAAAATCATTTTCGTATTCCACTCTTGCCTCTATAAGGTGCTGAGTATACTTAGGTCGATATTCAAAATAATCGTTGTCTTGGTCCTCTGCATTAAAGAAGAAATAGTCGTCAACAAGGAAAGAAAAGTTTTTGATTTCATAGCAAGCATATAGCTCAAGCCATGTTCCAAACTGAGCCTTAGATCCATTTAATGTCGTTGTTCCAATAGCCCCAATCGAAAAGTTCTTGTATGAACCTGCAAGGTCTCCCCACACAGAAGGGGATGCGCCATAGTCTAGACCTCTCCAAATATTTCTACTTGATACACCCATGTCGATATTGAAGCTGAAATCTGAGCTATCCAATTTCGCTTTTTCTTCTTGTGCGATTGTTTGAAAAGCCATCATCAGGAGGCATGTGATTCGAATAACAATTTTCATTTTTGATCAGATTAATTGAGACAGGTGTTTATTCTAGAAGCACTGCTTCATAAGCCTTATAGAAAAATCTTATTTAGGTAAAACAGAACCAATAGGACACTAAATATCGCTCCCGAATAACCAAATAATCGTCGTATAATATGATTAGGTTGCTTACGTTTTTCTTCATTCATTTCAGCTTCTCCAATATCAGACATGGAGATATACATGGCCCCAAATATTGACCATGAAAGCGCCATTTCGAGACCATCAATGAAGTAGACCAATATTCCCGAAAGAACAAGAGAAAACCCAGCAATAAGATGAAGTGTTTCAATTGAGACTAGATATTTTTTTTTCATTTTCCTTTTCTAACAAACGCATTCGTCACCACAACAGCTCAAATCAGATAAATACATTCCATTGGATTTCCATTTTTCTACGCAAAGTGAGATTTGCTCCTCGTCTACTTTTTCTTTTCTTAAAATATCTTCTACTATTACACCGAAGCGTTGTCTAAATTTGTAGATGAAACAAAATATGTGGTTGTCGTGCCGCACCGAAGGTCCTGTGAGGTACATGTTTTCTTGACCATCAAACTCATCAGCCTTTTCAGTTAATTTTGGGCTACCATCCTCCCTGTAGCTAATGAGCTCTTTTATAGGTTCATCCACAAGCGAAAACCCTGTTGCACATATTGGAATGCGCTCTGTTTTAATTACTTGTTCACCTTCGAGCTCAAGATGATATCCGTCTTCTTTTTTAATCACTGAATTGACTTTCCCAGTCACTTCATTGTACAATGGAGAATTTTGAATTTTCTTGTATTTTTTGAAGGTATGAGGAGACAAAACTTGAGAAGGGTCACTTGTGCTTGTATCATCGATTTCACTGGGGTCTATGAGGGTTACATTTTTTTGATTACTAACGAGGTCATATGCCAATTGAATTCCACTTTCGTATCCACCAATGATTGCGAAACCATCTCCTTCTACTCGATCAGGATAGCGAATATATGAGCTATGAATACAATGCTCAGCACCTTTTATAGTCTTAATTTGAGGGTTTTGAAACTCACCAGCAGCCCAAATCAAATATTTTGCGAAATAATCTCCTTGGTTCGTCTCTATGACCCATCCATTTGACTGTTTGTTGACCTTCAGAACCTCAGTGTTGGGTTGGATATTTATCTGAAAATAATTTGCCACAAGCTCTAGGTATTCAGCATACTCATCACCCAATAGGTGCTCTTTGTTAAAAGAAAAGGCAGGTGAGGTGCCTTCGCAAATGGAATTTAAATCCATCTGACCGAAAGCATTGCTTGGAAAAGATGGCGTAATCATTTCCATGTTCTTTGGCCAATCNATAAATGAATTNCCTATTTGTTTTTTCTCAAGAACAATNTAGTCATTGCCNGCTTGACTTAATANNGATGCTATTCCTATACCTGCAGGTCCCGANCCAACAACTATTGTATTNTATACTGTCATAACATTNTAAGGCTGAATAATTTAGTCTGNAAAATTAATGCATNGATNGCTANTTACAACACAGATGTATTAAGAATGTTTTCATCGCTTTATANCNGTGGATTTATTTCGGTCCTTACCTAAGGATATTTTNTAGTCATCNATATTCCCTTTGATTTTGAGATTCAAATAACGGGTCTTTTTATTTNNATCTGCACGAATAATTTCATCTTCATCCTGTTGCTCTTTTTGTGCTTTATTTCCCCCAAAAAGGGTATACCTAGCCCCCTGCTTAATCACTGACCAAGGAATCTTTACATAATACTCCATATTCAAGTCCATATCCTGCTTGCCGGATAATTCAAAATGCCCTAATGTCGATTCTATGGTCATATTGGGTATGCTGAGTTCACCATTTGTGAAGTCCATGTGGTTTTCCAATGTGTCAAAGCGCACCGAGCTAAGGTCTTTGTCTCCCATGTAATCTGATAGCATAAGCATATAATTGTAGTTCTCGAGCCTTCCATTCAGTACCTGAATATCCATGTGGATCTTAGATTGGTCAAGATCAGGAACCATATCTGGGTACATCCTTATTTTCCCTGTAATATCTGCTGTGAGCTTTCCGTGTAAGTTTTCCGAGACAATTGCATCTTGTCCGAAGTTTTCAAATTTAAAAAGCAGTTTATCTAGTTCGATATTTTGGAATTTTAGCTTGGGGCTCAGATAAATATGCTTGGGATCACTGCCGTTGAAGTATCCCGACATTCTGACATCACCGCCTGCAGCTTTTAGATCAAGGGTATCAACGTACAGGTAATGATTTTTAGTCGTGCGAAGACGCGAATGAATGTTTTTTAAGTCGATTCGGTGATAGATAAAGTGACCTACATCAACATCAATCGTCATATCTGTGAACGGCAGCTCATATAAGTTGAAAGCATCGTCATGCTTGACATTACTTTCTGTATTGGCTTGATCAGCTTCAGGGAGCTTGAAATTAAACAGCTGATCGAAATCAATATAATTCGCCTTCAAGCCTATGTGGTTGTCTCTTTTTCTAGTGCCAAGGTTTTTACCGAGGTAATAATTCATGTCTAGATCGAAGACTGTCCTGCCTATTTTTCCATGAAGGTCTTTTACCAAGAGGTGCTCATCTTCATAATGAAAACGTCCTTTGAAATCTTCAAATCGCATTGGATGTATATGCATTTTAGCATTCAACTTATCTAGGTCAAGGTCAATGGAACGGAGTGCTGATTCACGGTAATGCATACTAGATTGAAGGTGAAGGAGAAGCCCATCTACCTCTTCATGCCTGTAGTCCTCTGGCACATAATTCTCTCCACCATAAGAAAAGAGGTCTTCCAAGCGCAACAGCTCAGAACTAAATGTAAGGTCTAAATCTACATCTCCATCTAGAGAGTCTTCCATCCAAAACCCATAGTCATGGGCCAAGCCGTTGAGATGAAAGTCAGTGTCATCAATGTATCCTGTAAAATCCTTAATGCGCATATCCCTTTCCCCAATCAATAAATCCACGTGGAAGTCGTGTAGCTCATGTGGATAATGCTGGAGCTGCGCATGAAGGCTATCTATAAAGAATTCTCCCACAGGCAGGTATTTAGATTCTGTAAATGCCCGCGCTGATGAATTGAAGGACAAACCAACCTTCAAGTCCTCTATTTTTTCATCAATACCCGAGCTGTCTTTTTTTGAATAATTTGTAATTTCGGAAAGGTCCATCTTTTTGGAGGCAATATCTAGATGCGCATATACAGGTATATCGGTATGGTGAACAATTGCAGGTAGGTCAGATAGTTGCCCTGTTACAGATAGATCTGAGCCGCCAAATTTCATGTCAAATAAGTCAAGCTCAGCCTTTTTTCCATTCATAATCAAGTGGAGGTCTAGTTTTTCTAAAGTTGCAGGAAGCTCTGAGGATTTGAGAGAAAAGTCCTTAACGCTCAGCTCGCTGAAATAAGCTTGGTTTAGCTCATTTAAGGCAAGCTCTGGTCGTTCTAAGTCAATGATGTCATGAAAGCGCATTTCGAGCTGGGCACTTCCCTCGGCTTCAACATCTTCTAGGTTTAAGAATTTTGCTAAAAAACCAATATTAAAGTCTGCATTGAGCCTCATATCGACTTCAGGTTGAGTGAAGTTTTTCACCAAGATAGACCCTAAAAACCGTCCTGTTTCAAGTTTAGCAGTCATTCCTGTAAGCGAGAATTCTGTCGTTTGAAGATTTCGTTGAGCGCCATTTGTAAAGTGGCCCTTAAAACCCATATCATTGATGCGTTTTCTAGCCTTAGTATTTTCAAGAAAAGCCTCACTAGCCCCAAATCGCACATCAATAAAGGGCATAATACCGTGTAGCGTGGGTCCTTTTAGGACAGCGTTGAAATAAATCTTTCCAGCATTTTTATAGCGTTCAAGTACGGGAATTAAATTCTGAGGGGCAAAGGCAATGAGCATATCAAAATTTGGTTTACTACCTTTTATTTTAAGGTCCAAGCTCACATCGTTTTTTAGATCGATTGAGCCTTCAATGTCAAAGTTACCATGTTCCATTCTAATCCCTGAAGGTTGAAACACCAATTTACCCGTCTTATCATTAAAGGAAAGATCCGTATGAAACTCAAAGTGCTTTCGTTTAATGTAGGTTGAATCACCGTTGTCCACGATGTTGAGTTCGAATTCAGTATCA
>NYTQ01000118.1 GCA_002683585.1 Cryomorphaceae bacterium | reverse complement strand
AACATTGAAGTTGAAATGGTACCTTGTCCTTGTTGGTCGTGCATTGCCAAAATGCCAATTCCACCAGAAATACTTTTGGCGTAGGTATCGAAAGCAGCAGAGTAGGTTACATAGTTTCCAGTTAGCTGCGGCCATTCATTCCGGTAGTTCATCGCAAACCTAGGACATCCTGAAGAGCCTGCAAGTGCTGGGTTCAAATAGATAGGGTTTGAGAAGAACTGCGTGAACGTCGGGTCTTGTGAGCGCACCGAATTAAGGTTCGTTGTCGAGAGACAAGCGATCACAAAAACAAATAGAATTAATTGCTTTTTCTTCACACAATTGAGTTTAGTCACGAACAATCTTAACGTGATTATAGTTTGTAAGGTTACAAATATCGTATATTAATTGTAATAATTTGAATAATTTGGCGTTTTTTAGACTATCAATTCAATTGTTTCATTCGGATTATGAATAAGATCTTATTTTTCTCTTTATCTCTTTTTTCTCTCACTTTTTCATTTTGTCAGGATTTTACAGAGCATATTAAATGGATCAATCCTATTTCCTTGGAGAATGGTGACAATTCATTTTTGGCTCCGAATTTTGAAAAAGTCCACTACGATAACGGTGTACCAAGATTTTATAGCAAGAAGGTTTTAAAAGAAAAAGGACTGAAGTTGCAATCTGTTCAATACATCACAGAAAATGCAACAAAATCAGACGAAAAGTACTTGAATGATCTTGAAATACAATTGACCAAGGAACAAAACCTAGAAGTAAAGTTTACCTTCAGTGCGCATAAGCCTTACCTTGTTGTATCTGGTATTCCTTTCATAAAAGAGGCAGGTCAGCTCAAAAGAGTTACTTCGATTAAAATAAAGGCATTCAAAGAAATCCTTGCCGTTAATAAAGATTTTGTGACGGAGTCAGTATTGAAAAATGGTTCGGGCGAGTGGTATAAGATTGCACTTCAAAATGACGGAATATATAAGCTTGATTACGATTTTCTTTCATCTATGGGTATTGATATGTCCAACTTAAATCCTAGGAATGTACATGTTTTCGGTAATGGAGATGGAAAATTGCCTGAGTTAAATAGTATACCTCGTACTGATGATTTAGCCCAGAACTCTGTTCAATATTTCGGTGCAGCGGATAATGTTTTTAATCAAAACGATTTTATTCTCTTTTATGGTTGGGGCCCAAATAGGTGGCGCGCCAATGGAACAGTGGAATTTGATCAGATCAAAAATATTTACACGGATTATTCCTACTATTTCATCAATATTAATTCGGATAGACCATCAGCGGAAATCACGACTCATCAGACTATAACGGGTTTACCAGATGAAACCATTACTGAGTACGACTATCGTGCCTGTTACGAAAATGACTTGGTTTCACTAATCGGGGCTGGACAGCGCTGGTATGGTGAGCTATTTGATATTGATCTAGAGCAAACATTTAATTTTTCTATTCCTAACATAGCCAATAGTCCAATTAATTTTAAAACCTCAATTGCCACAAATGCAACGAGTGGAGGAGGAACATCACAAAGATACTCCGTAAATGGTTTAACGCTTGCTGAGGCTCCATTGCCCCATACTTCCGTTGACTTTATGAGGTCATCTCAAGTTTTTTCTTTGTCAAATCCGACTTCGAGTTCTATTCCTTTGAAAATTACGATTCAACGAAATAGCCCTAGTGTAGTGACTTATTTGGATAGAATTCAATTAAATGCGAAAAGAGACCTTGTTTTTTACGGAAGCCAGCTTGGATTTAGAAATTTGACTGGAACTCAAAATGGCATTGGGAATTTTCAGTTGTCAAATTTTCCTAGTACAGGATTTATTTGGAGTCTTGCTGATAGACATCACCCCAAAATTATTTCTGGCGTTGCATCAGGTAGTAATTATGAGTTTATTGATTCATTGGGTTACAAAGAATATATCGCCAGCAATGGTGGAACATTTTTGAGTCCTGAATTTATTGCACCTATTGACTATCAGAATTTACATGCCTTGCCGCAAGCGGACTATCTAATTGTTACTCACCCCAATTTTAAAACACAAGCCGACCGTTTAGCCGATCTGCACCGTGGTCAAGGTTTAATTGTCCATGTTGTCACTCCGGGTCAGATTTATAATGAATTTAGTTCGGGAGGGCCGGATGCAGTAGCCATAAGATCATTTGCTAAAATGTTTTACGAGCGTGCCCAAGCCAATCCTGAAACTACACCAAAATACCTTTTGCTATTTGGGGATGGGACATATGACCCGAAAAACAGAGTTCCAGATAACAATAATTTCGTTTTAACCTATCAAGTTGTGAGTAGCGAAAATCATATTTCAGCTTTGGTGACAGATGACTTTTATGGTATGTTAGATGACGATGAAGCAATACAAGGTTCAGATCTACTCGATATTGGAATAGGTCGTATACTTGCCTCAACAATTACCCAAGCAGAACAGCAAGTCGATAAAATCGAACATTATATGAATAATGGTTCGGATTTGTTTGCTAACGCAGGAGCGTCCTGCTGCCTTGAAGATAATTCATTAAATACCTTTGGCGATTGGCGTCAGAAATATGTTCAGGTTGCCGACGACGAGGAATCAGGTTATTTCATTAATAATGATACAGAACCTCAATATCTCTATACCAAGGAAAACCACAATGAAATGAATTGTGACAAGCTATATCTTGATGCTTATCCACAGCAGACGAGTGCGGGAGGTCAAAGGTATCCTGAAATTGTTTCGGCCATTTCAAATCGCATTCAGAGAGGCGCTTTGGTTTTCAATTATGTTGGACATGGAGGGGAAGTGGGCCTTGCTGAGGAGCGCGTTGTCACTATTCCTCAAATTAATTCATGGAACAATATCAATGCATTGACACTTTTTGTATCCGCAACTTGTGAATTCACTAAATACGATGATCCTGCGCGAATTTCTGCCGGAGAATGGGTTTCTCTTAATCCAAATGGTGGGGCAATCGCATTAATGACGACTACGCGTTCTGTATATTTTGGCGTAAATACAACAACTGGTAATAAATTTTTTCAAAATGTATTTGACCGCAATCCAGATGGAACCCCCTTGGCTTTTGGAGATATCGTTATGCGTACTAAAAATGAAACAGGTTCGAGTGATAACAAAAGAAGCTTTACGTTGATTGGGGATCCTGCGCTGAANATNGCATTGCCTGACCTCAATGTTGTCACTGATAGCATCAATGGGATTNCTCCAGAANTNNCAATAGACACAATTCGAGCNTTGAGTAAAGTTGTNATGAAGGGACATATTGAGGACCATTTTGGGANCCCTATTACNGGATTGAATGGTGTTCTTACGCCTTCAATATTTGATAAAATCAAATTACANACTACATTGGGGCAAGACCTCTACTCGCCAGAGATTGAATACGAATTGCAAAGAAATGTAATTTACAAAGGAAAAGTTTCTGTAACCAATGGTGCATTCGAGTTTTCTTTTGTTGTACCAAAGGACATTTCCCTGAATTATGGAAAGGGAAAGATAAGTTACTATGGTTTTGCAGATCAAATAGATGCAGGTGGTTATGACACCTCTGTTGTGATTGGCGGTATTGATCCAAANGGTATTTCAGATGCAGTTGGTCCAGAGGTTACATTATTTATGAACGACGAAAATTTNGTTGCNGGTGGTCAAACNGATTTTGAGCCGATTTTATTGGCGAAAATTTTCGATGAAAATGGAATAAATACAGTTGGGAACGGCATTGGCCATGACATTACCGCCATTTTAGATGGGAACTCTTCGGAACCCTTTATTTTGAATGATTTTTATGTAGCAGATCTTGATTCTTATCAATCTGGCGAAATCCGTTTCCAATTTGATGGTTTAACTCCAGGACCTCATACACTAGANTTTAAGGTTTGGGATGTCAACAATAATTCTTCTAAAAGCACCATAGACTTTGTTGTAGTTGACAATGAGAATATAGTACTTCAGAATGTATTGAATTATCCAAACCCTTTTACGACCTCAACTGAGTTCATGTTTGAGCATTCTTTTGCTTGTAATGAATTAGAGGTTCAAATTCAGATTTTTACTGTGTCAGGTCGATTGGTACAAACCCTCAACGAAATCATTCCTACTCAAGGATTCCGAGTAAGTCAAATATTTTGGGATGGAAAAGACAATTATGGTGACCAATTGGCAAAAGGAGTTTATATTTACCGCGTGAAAGTAAAAGACACAAGTGGTCAAACCGCAGAAAAAACAGAAAAATTAGTCATATTGAAATAAGCGCAACAATAAAACTTCCCCTTTTGCGTATATTTACTACCGATTTTATAGAATTTATGAAGAACCTATTTTTATCCATTATTTTGGTCTCCTTTTCTTTGACTGCGTTTGCTCAACCAACTGGTGGTAGCGGGGTTACAGATGAGGATTTACAATTGAATACCATTACTACTGCCTTGCCCTTCATGTCGATAACGCCTGATTCAAGAGCCGGTGGTATGGGAGATGCAGGCACAGCGTTAAGTCCGAACTCCACATCTGTCTATTGGAACACTTCAATTTTAAGTTTTTCTGAGCAAACTTCCGAAGTTAGTTTATCTTACACACCATGGTTGCGTCAACTGACCAATGATATTCATCTTTCATATTTATCTGGATATTACAAAATAAATAAGTCTCATACGATTGGTGGTGCGCTCCGCTATTTCAGTTTAGGAGAGATTACCTTTACAGATGCCTCTGGTAATGTGATTCGTGATGATAAGCCCAGTGAGTTTGAAATTACAGGTGCTTATGCCTTTCGTCTTTCAAATAGATTAAGCCTAGGAATCAATGGGAAATTTGCATACTCTAATCTTACGGGAGGTCTTACTGTTGGAGGCGTGAATACGAAACCTGGAGTCGTTGGTGCTGCAGATCTTTCTTTCTCCTATTATAATGATAACGCGAAAATCGGTAATCTTGATGGGGTATATACCTTTGCGACGACGATTAACAATATCGGAAATAAGGTTGCCTATTCGGAGTTAGCCACTAGAGATTTCATTCCTATGAATTTAAAGATTGGGAATAGCTTCCTAGCTAATTTCGATGCTTATAATAAAGTTACTTTTTCTTTAGATCTTCAAAAATTATTGGTTCCTACACCTCCTAGTTATTATTTTGATGGTCAAGATTATATCATGACTTCCGGATTGAATCCCGATGTAGGTGTAATCAATGGTATGATTCAATCTTTCTACGACGCTCCAGGTAATGTGGTGGTCGACGAGGATGATGTTCCTGTTGCNGATGCTGATGGNAACTATGAAGTNGTNAAAGGNACNAGGTTNAGNGANGAGTTGTCNGAAATAAANATTGCATTNGGAACAGAATGGTGGTANAATGATGTTTTTGCNGTTCGNGGTGGTGTTTTCTTTGAAAGTAAAAANAAAGGAAANCGNCANTTNATGAATCTTGGNGCAAGTCTTAAGTACAATATGTTTGCGATTGACTTTTCATATTTAGCCTCTTTGAATGGTCGNCAGAGTCCATTGGCAAATACCTTGCGATTTACCGTTCGTTTGTATTTGGACCAAGCAGGAGCGACAGGAGAATAATTACATTTTTCTGCGATAATTTTCTATCTTTCAGTGTTCATAAATTGTTAGTTTTACCTTACGCACTTTATTTATATTTGTAATATGAAATTTAATCCTGAATATTCTAGTAAAGAAACTTTATTGGCGCTATATCAAAAGCCATTATTGGAGCTTGTTTTTGAAGCGGCAACAATTCACCGTAAATATCATAACCCGNGAGAAGTCCAAATGTCTTCCTTGTTNAGTATNAAAACNGGTGGTTGTCCTGAAGATTGCGGTTATTGTCCTCAGGCCGCNCGNTATCATACNGATGTTGATGCTGAGGGAATTATGAAGGTTGATGATGTNCTAGAGCAAGCAAAGAATGCCAAAATAAATGGTTCATCAAGACTTTGTATGGGTGCGGCTTGGAGAGANGTNAAAGACAATCGTGATTTCGACAAGGTTGTTGAGATGGTTCAAGGTGTGAACGATATGGGTATGGAGGTTTGCTGTACACTNGGAATGATGAATGAAAACCAAGCAAAGCGACTGAAAAATGCAGGTTTATTTGCCTACAATCATAATTTAGATAGCTCTAAAGAATTTTATTCTGATGTCATTTCAACCCGTGAATATGAGCAGCGATTAGANACAATAGACAATGCNAGAAAAGCGGGTATTTCTGTTTGTTCAGGAGGTATTATTGGNATGGGTGAAACAGANGAGGACCGAATAGGTCTTTTGATGAGTTATATGGAAATGGAAAACCCACCCGAGTCTATTCCGATTAATGCGCTNGTTGCTGTTGAGGGTACACCTCTAGAAGATCANAANCCTATTGAGCAGTGGGAACTTATNAGAATGGTAGCTACTACTAGAATAGCCTTTCCGGGGTCAATTGTCCGCCTGTCAGCAGGACGTACGAAAATGTCAATGGAGGCGCAAGCGCTATGCTTTATGGCCGGTGCGGGTTCTATCTTTGCCGGAGACAAGTTATTGACTACACCAAATCCTGAGTTTAATGAAGACAAAGAAATGTTTTCTATTCTTGGTCTNGTAGCAAAAGANTCATTTGCAGATGGNGAACAACCCACCACTAATCCAGATCCAATTCTTATAGAAAAGAAAAGAATAGCAGCGGAAAGAGAAGCGGCTTATGCTCAAGCCAAATTGAATAAATCAAACAAATCTTTCAAGCCAAGAATGGTTACTAAAGTTGAAACTTTAGATGAATGAGAGACTGCTAAAAAAGCTTCTCAAGCGTAAAGAATTAGGGAACTTCAGATCATTACACATACCTGAGGCAGGGATAGATTTTTTTTCAAACGATTATTTAGGACTTTCAAAAGTAGCAATCAGTAATGCTCAATTGGAATATAATGGTTCTACAGGTTCTAGATTACTTTCAGGGAATAGCGGTATTGCAGAGGAATGTGAATCAATATTGGCAGCTCATTTTAACGCTGAGTCAGCATTGGTATTTGGTTCAGGGTATGTCGCTAATTTGGGGCTTCTATCTGCCGTCCTACAGCGTGGCGATTTGGTATTTTATGATCAGTATATACATGCGAGCTCCAGAGATGGTATTCGTTTATCGATGGCGGATTCAGTTTCATTTAAACACAATGATGTTTTAGATCTTACAAACAAACTTGCCAATAGTAGATCCAAATGTAATTATGTGCTTATCGAATCTTTATATTCTATGGATGGTGATTTGGCTCCACTGATAGAGATCGCATCAATTTGTGATGAGCACGATGCATATTTAATTGTTGACGAAGCACACGCCTGCGGTGTATACGGATCAATGGGCAAAGGCTTATGCTATCAAAATAACGTTTTGTCCAAAATTTTTGCGCGCATTATTACCTTTGGTAAGGCTTATGGCTCACATGGAGCGGCAGTTTTAGGTGCTGAATCTTTGAAAGCGTATCTCGTCAATTTTTCTAGGTCGTTTATTTATTCAACAGCATTGCCACCTTCGAATTATAGAGATATTTCTCAGCTTGTGAGGCTCCAAGAGTTAAATCAATTGCGATCTGATTTAAAAAGTAATGTATCCTATTTTAGAAAGTTATGCGATTCATTGTCATTTTTATCTGATACCACTTCACCAATTCAGATTTTAGAATATCCAAACGCTGTGGAACTGGAAGAGGTGGTAAGCAGACTAAAAGACCACGCTATATATACAAAAGGGATTTATCCTCCGACAGTACCTGAAGGAAAATCTAGATTAAGGCTTTGCATACATGCCTTCAATACCGAAGAAGAAATTGAGGTTTTGGCCACATGTCTTCAGTCATAGCTTTTTAATTGCTATCCCCCGAAGTCGTCGAACCTTACATTCTCATCTGGAATTCCCCAGTCATCACACATCTTGATAACAGCTTGATTCATGAGTGGAGGTCCACAAAAATATACCTCTAAATCTTCTGGAGCCTCATGCTTAGACAAATACTGATCCATTACCACTTGGTGTACGAAACCTGAGAACCCATCACCTTTTTCATCTTCACAACTTTCTTTGTTCACCCAATTGTCTTCTGGTAAAGCATCAGAAAGAACTAAGTAGAACTTAAAGTTTGGAAATTCTTTTTCTAGATCTCTAAAGTAATGTATGTAGAATAATTCAGCTCTAGATCTTCCTCCATACCAATAAGTTACTCTTCGCCCTGTCTTTAATGTCTTAAATAATTCATAAAGGTGTGAACGCATTGGCGCCATTCCCGCACCTCCACCGATATAGAGCATTTCAGAATCAGAATCATTGATAAAGAATTCACCATAAGGTCCTGATATTGTTACTTCATCTCCTTCTTTGAGGCCGAATATATATGAAGAAGCAATACCTGGATTAATATCAGCCCATTTATCATTTGCTCTGTCCCATGGCGGAGCAGCAACCCGAACATTTAACATGATTTTTCTACCTTCTGCAGGATAGGAAGCCATTGAATAAGCACGAACGACCTCTTCTTTATTGTTCATTACTAGGTCACGCATGGCAAACTTACCTTCGGACCAATCTTTTTCAAATTTATTAGGTTCTCCCGGATGGTCTTGAGGATGCGCTGTAATATCCATATCTGCGAATTTTACTTGCGTTTCAGGTATATTGATTTGAATATATCCACCCGCCTTATAATTCATATCTTCAGGAATGTCCACTATAAATTCTTTGATATACGTGGCCACGTTATAATTTGATGAAACTTTTGCTTTCCACTCTTTAATTCCTAATACTTCTTCTTCGATATGAATTTTCATGTTTTCCTTCACCTTTACCTGGCAACCGAGACGATGATTTGAGGCAATTTCCTTACGCGAGAAGTGAGGGGCTTCCGTTGGTAGGATTTCTCCTCCACCTTCGTTCACCTGACAAACACATTGCACACAAGTACCACCGCCACCACAGGCAGAAGGTAGAAAGATTCCAGCGCTACCAAGGGTTCCTAATAGTGTTCCCCCGCCATCTACTTCAAGTGTTTTTTCTCCGTCGTTAATGTCAATTACCAACTTCCCTTTTGGAGATATTTTTGCCTTTACAAACAATAGCATTGAGGTCAATAATAAAATGACCGATAAAAATGCGATTAATGTTATGATCAGAATTGTTCCCATAATGATTAGTTAATGTTATTTTCTTTGTTCGTATCAATGGCAGTCGTTACAGTTTCAACATCCTCTTTTGGTGCTTCTTTACCGTATTTAATACCCATAAAACTCATGAAAGCCATTCCCATTAAACCAGTTACGATAAATGTTATACCTAATCCTCTTAAAGGACCAGGTACGTTGGAATATCTTAGTTTTTCTCGGATGGCGGCAATTGCGACAATAGCAATAAACCAACCGATTCCAGAGCCCAATGAAAATGCTGTAGCGTCTAAAATTGTTGAGTATTGACGTTCCTGCATAAATAAAGCTCCTCCTAAAATAGAGCAGTTCACCGCAATCAGGGGTAAAAATATACCCAGTGCACCATATAGGGCCGGTGCGAATTTTTCTACAAGCATTTCAACCAATTGAACTATTGATGCAACCACGGCAATGTACATGATGAAGGATAGAAAACTAAGGTTTAATTCCGCATATTCTGCTCCTAACCAAGATAAAGCTCCTGGTTTTAAAACATAATTCTCAAGCAAAAAGTTCACAGGTACTGTAACTGTTAGTACGAAAATAACTGCTGCTCCGAGGCCGACTGCCGTTTTTACTGTTTTTGAAACAGCTAGGTAAGAACACATTCCCAAGAAATATGCGAAAATCATATTCTCGGAAAAAATCGCTTTTACAAATATATCAAGAGTGCTTTCCATAATTCTTTGTTTTAATGTTCTTCAATTAACGCTTTATTTCTTGAGCGCTGCACCCAAATAATGATACCCACAATAATTAATGCCATAGGAGGTAAAATCATAAGGTTATTATTTTGGTATCCAATTGTATATAATCCAGATTCTTCCCCTGGTAGAGAGTTTCCAAAAATGGGAATTCCCATCAAAGTCCCAGAGCCAAAGAGCTCTCGAAATACAGCGACGATGATTAAAATTGCACCATAGCCGATTCCGTTTCCAAAGCCATCGAGGATTGATGGCCACGGTTTATTCGCCATAGCAAATGCTTCGAGTCTTCCCATAATAATACAATTGGTTATAATCAACCCAACGAAAACAGAAAGCTTTGCAGAAAGGTCGGGTAGAAAAGCGGCCAATACTTGGTCTACAATAATCACCAATGATGCAACCACCAACAATTGAACAATAATTCGAATTCTAGATGGAATTAAGTTTCGCAGAACAGAAACAATTAGGTTCCCCATGATAATCACAAACAGAACAGACATGGACATCACAATAGCTTGGCTCACCTGAACTGTAATGGCAAGTGCAGAGCAAATACCCAGAACTTGAATGGTTACAGGGTTATTGTCCGTCAATGGATCTGTGATCAATTTTTTGTTTTTCTTCGAAAATAATGGCTCGGTAGATTTCGTTTCAGCACTCATATTATTTTGAATTTAGATTCTTAAAATAGTTCGAATAAATTTTGAGACTTCGGTTGACCATTTCTTCCACACCCTTGGAAGTAATCGTTCCTCCTGTAATTCCGTCCACTTTACTAGGGTCAGTAGAACCTGAATTGTCCTTTACAACTTCATATTTTTGAAAATTACCCGTATCATCACTAATCATAGATTTTTTCCATCTATCCATGAAGAAAGGCTTATTTATCTCTGCTCCTAATCCTGGTGTTTCTGTTTTATGGTCAAATGATACGCCTTGAATCGTTCTCATATCTTCTTCCAAGCATATGTAGCCCCAAATAGGGCCCCAAAGGCCTTTTCCTACAACCGGAATAATGAATCGGGATGCACCTGATTTATCCTGTGCTTTAAATAATGGAAATTTCTTGTCATTCTCCGCAAGATTTTTGTCTCGATATTCTTTTTTGATGTCTACCTCAAATGCTTCTTCTCCCATCGAAACCTCTTTCCCTGAATTGTTTAAAATCACCGCTTGGCTGAGGTCAACATATTTTGTGAATTCGGTTTCGGCGTTTGTTCGATCAATTCCTTCTTTTTCAACATCCATCATTGCCGACAAAATATCAATTTGTTTTTTGACGCGTACATTTTTCTCTTTCAAGGGTTTTAATCCTTCTGCGAGCGAAGCCAGAATAACACCGAGTACAACGACTAGTGCAATCGCAAATCCAAAAGTGAACCCATTTGATTCTTTGTTGAGTGCCATAATTATGCTGTTTTTAATCT
>NYTQ01000117.1 GCA_002683585.1 Cryomorphaceae bacterium | reverse complement strand
TTTCTTTCGATGAGGCAACACCCTTGATTTTTACACAGCTAGATTTCTGGATATTCTTTCTAGTTGTCATGTCTATTTTCAGCTTTATACATAAGCATAAGCTTACCAGAAGCATCTTTTTATTCGTGGTAAGTCTCTTTTTTTATTTTAAAACCTCAGGCCTACTTGTACTTCTTCTAGGTTCAAGTATCATTGTAAACTACTTCATTGGTCGGGGCTTAGGCATTACGAGTTCCGAAATACGAAAAAAAGTTTTCGTAACACTTTCNGTATTNTTNAATCTGCTTACNCTTGGNTANTTCAANTATGCCTACTTNTTTACCGANTCTTTTAATGAGATGTTCNATACNAANTANGANNTTTTNAATGTNTTTGCACGNATGGCNAATACNTTTNNGGGTTCTTTATGNACTGGNTCATTTGCCGATAATATCGTCCTNCCNGTNGGNGTCTCTTTTTTTACCTTTCAAAGCATTAGCTANGTAGTNGACATNTATCGGAAAGANGTTGGNCCCGTGAAAAACTTTTTTGATTACGCCTTTTTTGTCAGCTTTTTCCCTCAACTTGTNGCAGGTCCAATCGTACGAGCTAGAGATTTTATTCCACAAATAAGGCAACCATTTCAGCTCAATCACAACGATTTTAGCTGGGCAATCATTCAAATTGTAAAGGGTATCTTAAAAAAAGTGATCCTCGCAGATTATATCGCAATTCACTTTATAGACAAGGTCGTTGATGCACCCGAAGCTTTTCCTGGATTTATTAGTATTCTTGCCATGTGGGGATATTCCCTGCAGATTTATGGAGATTTCTCAGGATATACTGACATCGCCATTGGGGTTTCGCGCTTGATGGGTTTTAAGCTTTTAGAAAATTTCAATTCTCCCTATAAGGCNGTAAGCGTTGCTGATTTTTGGAGGCGCTGGCACAAATCACTAGGCTCCTGGCTAAGAGATTATCTCTACATTCCTTTGGGTGGAAATAGAGGCGGTGGCATAGGCACATATATTTCTACACTTGTCATATTGGTCTTTCTTGTTTTCATTACGCAATGGTATTGGCTTGTCTTTATTTATTTAGGATTGATGCTACTTTACCTTCTATTTTCATTGCTTTTTGTCAATTTCAAAAAATATATCCATCGAGATTTAAACCTATTAATTACCATGATTTTAGGTGGGTTGTGGCATGGGGCAAGTGAGAACTTTGTCATTTGGGGAGCTATGAATGGTATTGCTTTAATTTTATACAATCATTGGAAAAAAATTAGCCCTTACGAAACATCCAAGAGATGGNCTGTTCGTATTTGGAGGATCTTCTTAACCTTCAATTTCATCACCTTTACAAGAATTTGGTTCAGATTAGAGAAAGATGGTGCTCCCGCTGAAATGCTTGGTCAAATATGGAATAATTTTGAGCTCAATCAGCAATCAATATCGATTTTGTTCGATGGATTTGATATCGCTCTGCTCATTATGCTGATTGGTTATATTTTACATTGGCTACCAGGAAAGACAAAGCTTTTTGGGGAAAAGGTTTTTACTAGGTTACCACTTTATATTCAATCTATTGTTGTTGCCATTATACTAGTTTTTGTATACCAAGCCTTTTCAGATGCTTTCAAACCGTTTGTATATTTTCAGTTTTAATGAATAAAAACCTCTTTTTACTTGACAAACGGGGTTTTCATGTTGTATCTTCGCATTCTTTGAATAGATAATTCTAAAAACCAAGTTATGAGCAAGATGAAATTATCGGAGTTTAACTTCGACCTTCCNGAGGAATTAATTGCAAAATACCCNAGNGAAAATAGAGANGAATCTCGATTAATGGTTGTTCATAAAGATACCGGTAAAATTGAGCACAANCTATTCAAAGATATCATCGATTATTTNGANGAGGGNGATGTNATGGTNATGAACAACACNNGAGTATTTCCTGCAAGNATGTATGGAAATAAAGAAAAGACTGGTGCNAAAATTGAAGTGTTTCTTGCTNNGNGANCTCAANAGAGATAGCCTTCTTTGGGATGTACTNGTTGANCCNGCAAGAAAGATTAGAATTGGAAACAAACTATANTTTGGNGAGGACGACTCNCTTGTTGCAGAGGTAATCGATAATACNACTTCNAGAGGTAGAACATTNCGNTTTTTATTTGATGGACCATATGANGACTTTAAAGCAAAAATTACAGAGCTGGGAGAAACACCACTTCCAAAATATATCAAAAGAGATGTTGAACCTTCCGATGAAGAGCGCTACCAAACAATATTCGCGAAAGAGGAAGGCGCAGTTGCTGCACCAACCGCAGGATTACACTTTTCAAGACAATTACTGAAAAGGTTGGAGCTAAAAGGAATTGAATTTTCTGAAATAACGCTTCATGTTGGTCTAGGAACCTTCAGACCTGTTGAGGTAGAAGATTTAACAAAGCATAAAATGGATTCTGAGCAGGCAATTATTACAGAAGAAGCCTCTGAAACCGTCAACATAGCGAAGAGAGCTAAAAGAAAAGTATGTGCAGTTGGTACAACGTCAATGCGTACCATAGAAACCGCTGTAACCACAGATGGGTATCTCAAGCCTTATGAAGGATGGACAAACAAATTTATTTTCCCTCCTTATGAATTTAGCATTGCGAACTGCTTGATTACGAACTTCCATACGCCATTATCTACTTTATTAATGATGATATCAGCATTTTGTGGACATGAATTAATGCAGAAAACGTATGCAGAAGCGATTAAAGAAAAATATCGTTTCTACTCATACGGAGATGCAATGCTCATTATATAAGAGATTATTAGCTTTTAAGAGCATCTTAGTCGATCACTACAATAAAGTTAGATTTCTTGCCTTTCCCTAAAAGAAGGTATTTACCGTTGATTAGGTTACTATCATCGAGCAGAAAGGACTCGGTAACTTTTTCCTTGTTAACAGATATAGAATTTGCCTTAAGGGCTCTTCTCGCTTCGCCATTGGAGGAAAGAAAACCAGTTTTTGACGCTAAAACATCAACAATAGGAAGTCCTTCTTCGAGTTCTTTCCTAGACAAGTGTGCTTGAGGAACACCCTGAAAAATTTCTAAAAATGCTTCAGATGATAAGCGCAACAAGTCCTCTTGTGTTGATTTTCCGAAGAGAATTTTAGATGCATTGACGGCCTGCTCGTACGCTTCATTTCCATGAACACGTTTTGTAATATCCTCGGCCAAATGCTTTTGAAGACTTCTCATATGAGGCGCAGTATCATGCTCTGTTTGCAGCTGCCTAATTTCTTCTTCAGTGAATAGCGTGAATATCTTGATGAAATTGGTGGCATCTGCATCTGAGGTATTTAACCAATACTGATAAAATGCATAAGGAGAAGTCTTCTCACGATCGAGCCAAATATTTCCACTTTCAGTTTTACCAAATTTAGTACCGTCTGCTTTTTTGATTAACGGAGTCGTAACCGCAAAAGCAGTACCGCCTGCCTTTCTACGAATCAGTTCTGTCCCTGTGACAATGTTTCCCCATTGATCGGAACCTCCGAGTTGAACAATGCAGTTTTTATGCTTATTGAGGTAATAAAAATCAAAGCCCTGGACTAGCTGATAGGTAAATTCTGTAAAAGACATTCCAGTCTCTAATCTTGATTTTACCGAATCTTTTGCCATCATATAGTTTACAGGAATATGCTTTCCGACATCTCTAATAAATTCTAAAAAATTCATGGACTTAAACCAATCATAATTGTTTGCAATTTCTGCTGAATTCGCTCCCTCAAAGCTTAAAAATTTCTCAAGCTGTTTCCTTACACCTTTAATATTATCTGATATCGTTTGCTCATCTAAAAGGTTCCTTTCTTGAGACTTTCCAGAAGGATCGCCTACCATCCCAGTGGCACCGCCAATTAGGGCTATAGGTGAATGTCCTGCACGCTGAAAATGTACCAATGTCATTATCTGAACTAGACTCCCAATATGTAAGGAATCTGAAGTTGGATCAAAACCAATATAACCAGATGAGGGTGCTTTTAATAAAGCTTCCTCAGTTCCAGGCATGATATCGTGAATCATCCCTCTCCACTTAAGCTCTTCAATAAAATTCATATTACTTTGTTAAATCTTTAAATACTGAAGAAAGTGATTTTTGCTCCAGTTGTAGGGTGAGAATTACAAGATTATTTTCTTGACTGAACTTAGAAATATACGGCCTTAAATCTTCTGTTTCTGAATATAACAGCCAACCTTCTGCCCTAGTTTCTACTTTCGTAATTTCTTTAATCTTTGAGAGTTGAGATTTAGTGACAGTGCCTTGAAATTCAACAAAAACACATTTTAAATCTGATTTCTCATGAAGCCTATTTGTCGGCATGTCAGCAACAATTTCTCCTTTTGACAGAATGACGACTCTATCACATATCGCCTCGGCCTCCTGCATAATATGAGTAGACAGCATCAGCGTTTTTTCCTTACCAATATCCTTAATTAACTCTCTAACTTCTATAAGTTGATTAGGGTCCAAGCCCGAAGTCGGTTCATCGAGAATCAATACCTCTGGATCATGAATCATTGCCTGGGCCAAACCCACACGCTGTCTATATCCTTTAGACAAAGCGCCAATTTTCTTATTCTGCTCAATTTCTAAGCCAACGGAATGAATCATTTTTTTTACCTGCTCGCTTCGATTAGAAACTTTGTAGATGCGCGCAACAAAATCTAAATATTCTCTTACGTACATATCCAAGTATAAAGGATTATTCTCAGGGAGATAACCTATTTTCTTTTTTGGGTCTAACTGATCTGTTCCAACTGGCATGCCTGAAACCAGAATTTCACCAGATGTGGTGGGAATATATCCTGTGATCATTTTCATGGTCGTACTTTTTCCAGCACCATTCGGCCCTAAAAAGCCAACGATTTCGCCAGATTTAACAGAAAAGCTTATGCCTTTTACTGCAGCCTGCTCTCCATAATATTTAAATACGTTTTTAACTTCAATTGACATGATTAAGCGAAATTAATGATTTTTATTAATCCATTGAAGGGCGCGGAATAGGAAGCGAAAATAAGGCAATAAAGAATGCAAACATAGTGATCCCTGTTTGGGTTTCAAGCGTATCTTCAAAGAGGAAGGTTATTAAAATAATCGTCCAAAAAATAAATCCACTTAGGTTCTGATTTTGAATTTGAATGCGACCAGAGGTAAAAACCAAATAAAAGAACAATAGCAAGCCAAAAATACCAAAAGTAATTGCACTTGTTAGGAATGTATTGTGCGCGCGGATTTGATTTTTCTTTGAAAGCTTAGTATCCAGGGCAATGTACTCTTGAGCAAATGCATTTTTCAAATCTCCAGTACCAACACCTATAAAAGGTGCTTCTTTAAAGATAGAAAAGCCCACCTTCCATGCTTCAAATCGTTGCAATAAGGAATGTCCATTGGGATCTGACATATGACTCAATTGATATCGAAGTCCTTCGATACGGCCCAAAAGCCCACCTTTCATTTCAGCGAAATGTGCCATGCCTTTTTCAATAGCCAATATTTCTTTCTTGCTCAAGCGATTCACACCACTAGAAGAATTTGGGTATTTTTTCGATAATAAGAACCTAGCTAAAGTATATTTCAAGTCCTGATTTCTATTGTCTTTACCGTCGTAGGAAAGCTCAGATCTTTTTTCCCATGCTTCTTGTACTCCTTCTACATTGACGGTTGGTAAACCTTCACTTGTCACATTTGATTTAAATCCAATATAAACTAGGGAGCAGATAAATATTGCTGAAAGCAATAAAAAGGATAAAGAGAGATATTTCCTATTCAATAACAAAGGATAAATTATAACTGCCAAAATCATAGCCACAAAGCATATAATCCCAGTTAAAACTTGACTCGAAAAGGTGTAAAATAAGAACCAGAGTGCGACCAATAAAAAGACAAACCTCAAACGCTTGTTATCCAAACTTAAATCATAGAGTAACGGAATCGCAAAAACAACCATAATCGCATAGCGAATATGAGAATTAAACAATGACATATCTCGAGCATCCGTGAAGTTAAATTCAGTACCGTAAAAATGGTAAACAATATAATTAATGATACTTGTCGTCAAAAGGGTAAGAATAAAAAGACCTATCAAAAGTTTATAGCTCTTTCTTAAAACTAAAGGTTTAGCGATAATAATTAATGGAACGACTACAAGCGTTGCTTTACTTTTAAGGTCATTCAGACCATATGTAAGGTCGTCTGACCAAAACATACCTATCACATGCAAAGCATAAAAAATTAATGCCGCAACAAAAAAACGATTGTTCTTGAGGTTTGTGAAATACGATTTGTATTGCCCTTCAATTATTAAATGAAGAAGACCAAATAAAATCCCCATTGACATTAAAAACTTACTACAAACAATTCCTACAACAAACAGGCATAGAATGAACAAGTGAACATAATAGTGAATTAATGATGAGGAAATTCGTTTCATTTAATCTAAGGCTGTAGCTTAAGAATATTGTTGTACATATTGAGGTTTATTAAAAGCTCTTTGGCCTTGAGTACGTCTAAGTCAAATTTAAAACTATGTCTACTTACTCCCGACTGAAAATAGTACCGTGAAATTATTTCACTCTCAATCCATCTAGAAATCTCTGGCTGAATCGAGACGAGCTCTTTTTCTAAATTGGCGGATACTAATTTTTCAATGGCGGCATACGAGGATTCTATCACGTCTGAATAACCCTCTTCATCGGCAACTTTCTTGAGCTCTTTCAATTTTATTTCAGAAGCAGTTTCATAAGAAAACTGATCTTTATTTAAAACGAATTTTATAAAAGCTTGGTAATCCTCATCTGACAACTCAAATACCTCCGGACCTGAAATTGAGTCGCGATTATTTGCAAAATCTGTGGCAAAATCAAAAACTACATCCTCAATGAGTAGCAATGAACTGAGCCTTCCCAAATTTTCTTGCTCAATTTCAATATCAGGAAAAATCCCTCTACCATCAATTACATCTCTTCCGTTCCTGGTCTTAAATGTAGTGAGCAAGGTATCTGAGATCTCAGCAGGTTTATCTTTAGCGCCTTTCTCATAATATTCCAATCGTTGAACGCATCTTCCTGAAGGAGTGTAATATTTAGAAATCGTCAATTTGAGCTTAGAACCATACTTTAAATCATAAGTTCTTTGTACCAACCCTTTTCCATAGCTTTGCCCTCCAACAACAATTGCTCGATCTAAATCCTGTAAGCTTCCTGCAACAATTTCGCTAGCCGAAGCACTCCTTTCGTTGATTAAAACGACAAGTCTCATATCAGGAAAAGCAGGCTTCTCTCTTGTTTTATATGCTCTATTCTCTTCTTTCAAGCGTCCTTTTGTTGAAACAATCAGCTGACCCTTGGGAACAAATAAATTAACAATTCTTATGGCTTCGATCAATAAACCTCCGCCATTGTCTCTTAGATCAAGAATTGCAGTTTCCATTCCTTGTTCTTTCAATTGATCAAAGGCTTGTTTTACACTATTAAATGCTGTTTGAGAAAAACTTGACAGCTTTACATAACCAATATTATTTGAAAGCAGACCAGAATATGGAAGATCGGGAAGCTTTATTTCTTCTCTTGTAACCTTATATGTTTGATGACCAATATCGGACCGATCAATCTCAACTTCAATTGTTGTTCCTCTCGGACCTTTTAAAAATGAAGAAACATCATCTGATGACTTTCCTATCATGGACACCCCATCAATGGACAATATCTTATCCCCAGCCCTCAGTCCAGATTTATGGGCAGGACTATTTTCATAGGGCTGAACGATACAGGTATACTCTTTCATTTTACGAATTAAAGCACCAATGCCTCCATATTGTCCTGTAGACATCAATCGATAATCCTCCATATTAGATTCATGATAAAATACGGTATACGGATCTAGCTCCTTGAGCATTTCATCTATGGCAACTTTTGAAATGTATCCTGTTGCTGGCTCATCGACATAGTATAAGTCCAAATACTCATGCACTTGGTCCATAAGCTCAAGGTTCTTTAATATCTCAAACCCTCGTGATTGTCCGATAGACAAGAAAGGATTCAGAGACAGTAATAAAAAAAATGATACTATTCTAATGCCCATTTTTATTGGTGTATTTTCTTAAAAGCCTTCAATAAACCAACCTCGAGTTCGTTAAATGGCAGCTTTGTATTAAAACTATATAAAATTGCGATATTTCGCGTTATCTCTTTGTTTTCAGATGAGAGACTTTCTTTATTTTTTCTGACTATTTCACGAATACACCTTTTTAAATAATTGCGATCAACTGCTTTTTTAAAATTTCTTTTAGGCACCGAGATTAACAATTTAAAAGGAACCGACATCGGTATTTCTGTCTTATAAAAAAGTATAATGAAAGGATGTGACTTTATTCTTTCCCCTTTAGAGAACAAGGTATCTATATCTCTTTTATGGGTTAGCCTTAGGTCTTTTGGAAATGATTGGTCCATCACAATAATAATCCTAATAATTAAATTTACTCTACCTCTTCAAAATCATCAAATCGATCTTGACCACCACTGGATTTCACTGAGGTCAGTTTGCCAATTATGTATTGAAATGAGTTTATTGTCTTAGTTAAAATATTGAGAAGGAAAAAGAAGCCTATCACTTTAAAAATAAAACCAATAATCCTTGTTGTTTCAATATCAATAATGCTTTCTTTAAACCATATCGCAACTGCATTATTAGCAATATTTGGCTCTAAAACCAATAAAATAAATGTCAAAAAGGATAGAGAAATTAATCCGATTTCATAACGAACATTGAATTGCGTTTTTGATGACTGAACCCCCATTCTAGAGAACAAGGCATTCGTATTCTGGTTCTTTTGAAATTTCCCGATAAAATAAAGAAATAAAATAAAAACGACTGGAACTAATGATTGCTGATTAATTAAACCATTTTGATTTTCTCCTATTGACAATAGGAAAATAACGTTTACTAAAAAAAGATATTTGATCGCTTTTATCAGATAAGTAAAAAGAATACCTTTTACCATACCCGATGTCATTATTTTAATTCCAAGATCAATAAAAAACCAAATGAAGCTATAGATAGCAAAGAAAACTCCTAATTGAAACGTAAGTCTAAAAATGTCCATATGCGCTTGAGATAAACAGCATTTATTCCCTTTGTAAAGTTAGCACTAATAACGGCATTTGACATATTGAGGTATGAGATTAAGAAGAGTGGGACAAGAACGTTAGTTATTTTACGACTTTTATAACGGTTCTACGATTTATGGTATGATTTTCTTCCGTGCATTCATCGCAATTAATCTCTAACTCGGACTCACCCTTATAGGCACCAGAAATATTTTCAAATTTAAATCCTTGCGAAACAAGAAACTCCCTTGTTTTGACCATACGTTTTTCTGACAGCCATATGTTATACTTTTCACTAGCTCGTTTATCGCAATGAGATTCGATCATAATCTTAACCTCTCCCTTGTCTTTAATTCTTTCACAAAAAGCATACATTTCCTTTTTATTTTCCTTGTTGTGATAACTGGAATTAAAATCAAAATAAATAATAGTTTCCATGGCAACCGCTTTGGTGACAGGTTGAATAATCGGCTCAATGATTTCAGCGGGTTCGTTAATATCAATGCTTACCTTCGTGATTTGACCAATCGCATCTTTTACCTCTACCTCGTAAGTTCCTTTAATCAATTCAGTTGGATCTTGCTCGCGGGAGCCGTTTGACCATATATAGCTGTATGGAGCAACTCCACCTTCAGGCGTTAAATCGATGGAGCCATCTGCCCCATCATAAATGGTCACATCAGTCCCTACAGCCGATGCCATCAGCGCCGGTGGAGGTAAAAAAGTTGAATAGTAGATATCACTTCTTTCACTATCCCGATTGCTTGACCAATAGAAAAAGCCATCAGACATCGTAAAATAAGCATCAAACTTTGCGGAGTTAATTTGAGGACCTATATTCACTGGAGAAGACCAGTCTGTCCATGAATCTGTACTACGCACGGCATAAAAAATATCTGCATCGCCTTGACCGCCTCTACCGTTCGAAGAAAAATATAAAGTATCATTTTCATTGGATAAGAATGGAGATATTTCAAAACCTGAGGAATTGATTTTTGAACCTAAATGTAATGGCTCTGTCCATTTTTCATTTTCTTTAACACTTACATAAAGGTCTTCATCTCCTAGAGATTTAGGGCCCGCGTAAGAAATAATAATTACATCCCCTTGCTTATTTACATGAAAACCATAAAAATCACCCTCAATATCAAGTCCAGGTATTGAAATCTGTTTTGGAGTACCCCAACTATTTCCCTTTTTCTTAGCGTATGAAATTCCTTTTTTCAGATCTTTCTTTCCATCATACGAGTTAATTAAATAAACAATTGATTCATCACTGTTGAAACCAACTATTGAATTATTGTACTTATTATTCAAATCCTTGTAGTCCTGACCTTTGGCATATTTTTTTTCTCCATTCCATTCGCTCTGCCAAATGTCTTGGTCATTTATACCACCTATGGATTCTGGATCGTTAACTCTTGTATAATAAAGTGTTGAGGTTTCCTTAGAAAAAACAGGAAAGAGCTCATCAGCCTCAGAATTTACCTCGCCACCTAATCTATGTGGCTCTTCAATATCCATATACTGCGCTTGATTAGTGAATACGACTAAAAGAGCACAAAGCAAAAAATAAAAACGCATACTTTTCATATTATTACCTCCCGAGCATTAAGCCTAAAGTAAGCTCATGGCCTCCAGAAGAAAAGTTATTAAATCGAGACAAAGAGTAATCATATGAATACCCTACTTTGAATCGCTCACTAATATTCATTCCTGCCATAACGATCATGGCATCAGTATGGCGGTAACCTAATGTGAGCCATAACCATTTTTTATATTCAAATTGGACATTCCCATCTACTGATGCAGGCGCAGGACTCATATATTTGATGAGAAATCCAGGAGTCATAGAAAGGTTTTCTCCCAAAGGGATTTTATATCCACCAATTAAATTAAAATGAATCTGAGGATTGAAATTTGCCGTTCCTTGACCAAACTGTACAAGATCACGGGTCAATTGTTCTGCGGAAAGACCAACAAAGAACTTTTCAGAATACATATACAATCCAGCACCCATATCCATTAGAAATTTATTGGACTGATTTTGAATAAAGTTATCATAGGTATTGTCAATATATGGATTCTGACTTGGGGCAATCACGTTCAACACTTGTGCCTGATCAGCAAAAAAAGTGTTATTTGATAGTCCGGCCTTCAACCCGAAGGAAAGATTAACTTTTTTTGTCATCGGAATATGAATTGCATAAGTTCCAGAAAAGGACATTTTTCTGAATGCACCATATTGATCAGCTAAAAGCTGGCCGCCAAAAGTATGTTTTAGCTTCCCCGTTTTAATTTCAGGGTTTTCAACAACTCCAGAGCTTGTTCTTATTCCAGGATTATAAAACTTTGGTTTAAATCTTATCGGAACAGAAAAAGCAAAATAAGAGGTTCTAGGTGCATCCTGAACACCCAGCCATTGCCATCGTCCTGAAAGCGTAATATCAACAAAGTCGTAAACCCCTGCGGCTGCAGGATTAACCATGAATTGATTTCGTTGATATTGGGAGTATTGAGGCGTCTGTTGCGCACATAGAAATGTGCATGTAAATAGACTGAGTATAAAAATTGAGTTTTTCATAGATCGTTATTTTACAATAGTAATAATTCCGTTTGAATTTTCTGTTGTATTGTCGTTATATTCAATGATGTAATAGTAAGAAGCGACGGGTAATTCTTGTCCATTAAATGTCCCATCCCAAGG
>NYTQ01000116.1 GCA_002683585.1 Cryomorphaceae bacterium | reverse complement strand
CTGGAAGGGAAGTACCACTCCTACCTATTTCGAACTTACTGAACACCTCATCAAAGTATCGAAGTCGAGTAAAGATGTTGAGCTGTATAATATGGGTAAGTCTGATTATGGGCTACCAATTTATGTGTGCATTGTAAATGGCGCTAATGACTCATTGCAGACTTTTAAGAAAGCCAGAAAGGAAACCACAATTTTAATCAATAACGCAATCCATCCAGGAGAACCAGACGGTGTCAATGCCTGTTTAATTTGGCTTGATGAAATAATTGCCACAGGAGCAGTATCTTCGGATATGCCAGTCGTCGCCTTTATTCCTGCATATAATGTCGGCGGGATGATCAATCGATCATCCAATAGTCGAGCGAATCAGAATGGACCTGATGAATACGGTTTTCGAGGAAATGCTCAAAATTTAGATTTGAACCGAGATTTTATTAAAATGGATTCAAAGAATTCTTTCGTATTTTCCAAGATTTTTCATGGTCTTGACCCCGATGTATTTGTGGATAATCATGTTTCAAATGGGGCAGATTATCAATACACTTTAACGTATATTTCTTCCTTAAACGATCGGATGCCCTCAGCAATAAGAAAAATCACAAATGAAAGTCTCTTACCTAGCTTGGAAAATGATTTAATGAAGAACTATGGGATTGATCTTTTTCCTTATGTTGACTTAAGGGGACAAACGCCTGTTGAAGGAATTGTGTCATTCAATGATCTGCCCAGGTATTCCATGGGATACACTGCTCTTTTTCAGTCTTTAAGTTTTACTGTCGAAACGCATATGCTCAAGCCTTTTCCTGAGCGAGTTCAGGCAACTTTAGCATTTATGAAGTCACTTATTTCTTGGACAAATAAGCATAAAAAGCTCATCGAGAAATCACGCTTTAGTGCCCGAAAGTCAATATCAGAGGCGAAAACATATCGGTTTAATTATGAAAATGATGGAACAATAGATTCTATTGTTTTCAAAGGATATGAGCACTCCTTTCCTAAGCACCCTATCACTGGTTTAGAGAGACTTAAATATGATACATTAGCTCCTTACAAACGAAAGATTCCACAGTATAAAAGCTTTGCGGCCAAGAAGGAAATTCGTGTTCCCAAATATTATTTTATCGGACGTCAGGAGAAAGATGTTATTAAACGGTTAAAAGTAAATAATATTAAAATGAGTAAACTTAAAAACGATACCTTATTGAAACTTGGTGTTTTTGAGGTTACTGATTTTCAAGTTTCAAAGCGTCCTTATGAAGGCCATTTTCAATTGAAAAAAGTTAAAGTGAACCTGGGAGATAGATTTATTTCCTTAAAAGAAGGAGACGTAAGGGTTTCTACAAATCAGCGTAATGCATCCTTTATTCATGCTGTGTTGCAACCTGAAGCTGAAGATTCCTACTTAAGCTGGAATTTTTTCGATAGCTATCTTCAACAAAAGGAGTATTTTTCTAGCTATGTGTTTATTGATAAGATAGGGGAGATACTTACTAATGATGCCGAATTAAAAGAGGCATATGAAAACAAAATGAAAGAGGATAAAGCGTTTCGTGAATCTGAACGTTCTCAGCTTTATTTTATCTACAAAAGAAGTCCTTACTTTGAACAGAGTGTAAATATCTTACCGGTGTTTTTTCAGTTTTAGAAGGAAGGACAAGATATTTTTCTAAAGTTTCTAGGTTTTCTTCTACATTTAAGATTAAATCCTAATGATACCTCGTGGGAACCACCAGATATGCCGTTTCCAAGTTTGGAGACCGTAATATCATAGCTATAACCTAATTTAATTTTTTCTGTCGTAATACCGAAGCAAAGGATGAATGCATCCCTATTTCTGTACCACGCACCCACTGTAAAGTTGCCATATTTCACATAAGTACCAATATTTAATTCTTGAAAACCATTTTGGTATTGATAAATGATATTCGGCATAATACTCGTCGTACTGGAGTATTTTCCTTTTTGACCAAGCTTAATATCAGCCCCCATATGTCCTGTAAAACGCATAGGAAGTCTCGATTCACCCAAAATCATTGATTCATCCGGTCTGTTTAGGTGATGCACAGCGCCACCGAAATAAAAGTTTTTCCCAAAGCCAACGAAACCAGCCGAGGCATCAAAGAAACCTCTCCTTCCGTTACCTCTCGGAACATCTCCTGTTTGGTAGATAAATCCTCTTCTCGGATCAATCATGTCTCCAAAAGTAAGTTGATCCCAGTCTAAAAACTTTTGAAACCAGGCAGCTCGAGCACCGAACATCAGAGAAAATTTACGATTCACCTTCAGGTTATAAGAGTAAATGGCTCCTAACATTGAAGTTGAAATGGTACCTTGTCCTTGTTGGTCGTGCATTGCCAAAATGCCAATTCCACCAGAAATGCTTTTAGCATAGGTATCATAAGCGGCAGAGTAGGTTACATAGTTTCCAGTTAGCTGCGGCCATTCATTCCGGTAGTTCATTGCAACCCTTGGACAACCTGAAGAGCCTGCAAGTGCAGGGTTCAGATAAATTGGGTTTGAGAAGAATTGTGTGAATGTTGGATCTTGCGCATTGGATGCAAATGAAACGAACATAACGACAAGTAGAGTGAGGAGTTTTTTCATAGTTTAAAGTGTAATATATCTTCTAGTTTTCTTGCTCATCGGAGAATTGACGCGCAAAGTGAGCTGGTGTGTAAGGAGATTTTGATTTAATTGTGGTTGATATGCCATTGTGGTTTGAACGAGCAATGCAAAACGGTTTAATGAAAGTCCAAGAGAACCAGAATATTCATTATCAGATCCGTAGGATGCACCGATAAATAGCTTNTCTAAATCAAATGAAAAGCCAGTGTANTAGGCTGTTCGATTTACATTTGAACGCATGTAAACGTATGGATGAAAGCTAACTTTTTCATTTCGTGATAAATATTGAGTACCCGCAAGAACNGAGTAGGTTGTAGGTANCGTATTTGTTGNATTCTGATCATTTTGATAAAGGTTTTCGANATGATTCAAAANGTTTTCGGCTTGGAAACCAACATATAAAACTTTGGTATTTATCGTAAATCCAGCATCTAAATCCCTGTACCAAAGCTTTCGACCTATATTTTGTGTGGTGTCAAAAGAAAAAATTTGAGGGTTGTTATTGTCGTATAATGATACACTGTTATTTTCAGCTTTATTTGCATCTAGGATTTTATTTCCAATTTTAAGTCGGGCTACTGGCTCAAGAGAGATGTTGCGTGAAAGGGCGATTTTTGGAGAGAATACCAAAGCAGCATTCCAATCTTGGATTGTTCCATTGGCATATGTATCATAATTCACTTGTGCACCAATTCCTGACCGTATAGACCTTGCGTACCCATCAATACTTAGCTCTTGCGAAAGTTTCTCATTGCTTGAACCAAACCACCGTACCCTAGATGTTGACAAGAATCTTGTTTGCGATGTTGAGCCCGTGGCACTCAGGTTAATATTATTTGAGGCAATTCCCGGGATAATGTAGAAATGGTCTCGATAATTGCTAAAAGCAATACTCTTTGATAGAACCCTGTCTATTTTATTGAATAATGTTCTCGTATTTAGTCTAATACTATTTAACCCTAAAGATTTTTTATTGGATGTCTCGCTTGTTTGTGTTAATTCAACAGAGGAGTAGGTTTCAGAGTTGACAGTTCCTTTAAGCTGAATGGGTAAGTTTAAAGGATTCATAGGTAAAAAATCAATTCTTTGTTCTTGAATCTCTATTTCAGGTGACGTATATTTGGAAGTATTAGAAGAAGTAGGGTTTACATTAGATGATAGCATCGCTTCTTGCGCACTGCTCACAGGCTTCATATTGGATAGCTCTTGAAGAGAGATGCTCTGTGCTATTCCAATTTGATTTGAAATGATTGAGCGCTTGGTGTTTACTGAAGCCGAACTCGACTTTTTAGTATTCACCTTGAACGTCTCTTTTGAGATTTTATTTATGGGGTTATTAATCTCTAAATCAACTGTCTGAGTTTGTTTATTTGAACCTATGTTATAGGAGTCATTTGTTTTAGCAATCAATAAGATAATTACGGCACTGAGAATACTTGTTGTGTAATAGGCATAACGATGCTCTCTCTTCTTCTTGATTTGTACGTCATGGTTTAAGGTTTCTGCAACAGGCATTTTTGACATGCTCCACATGTCCAAATCGATCTCTAGTTCAGAATGGTTTCGAATATAGTTCTCTAAAAGCTCCTTCTGATATACGCTCAAATTGCCTTCGACATAATCAAAGAGCCATAGATCTATATTTTCAAAGTTTGGTGAAGTCATGCGAGCTTATTCAATCCTATTAACTGTTTTTTAATTTTCATTCGTGCACGAAAGAGATATACTTTTACCTGAGATGCGGAAAGATCGAGAATCTGACCGATATCGCTGTAAGCGTAACCCTCAATGTCGCGTAACAGAATAATGCTTTTTTGGGTCGGCGGTAAAATATTTACCATTCGCTCCACTACTTGCATCGATTCAAAAGTTGAATCAAATGGAGTCGAGGATGATGGTAAGTCATGGCTGTTCATGTATTGTGTGCGCGACTTTTTTGATGAAAAATTCACCATCGCATTGTGCGTGCAACGATACAACCAAGATTTTACTCTGTCCAAATCAATCATTTTTCTGTTTATCCACAACTTTTCAAAAACATCTTGAATTATGTCTTTCGCGTCCTCCTGATTCCTCAAGAAATGAAAGGCATAGCGATAAAGTGGAGCACTAAGCTCATCAATAATCGCGTTGTATTCATGCTTTTTCAAATAAGTGCATTTACAGTTAATACAAATTGAATAGTCTAAAAGTTACAGGTGGTAACTCATCTAACAAATATAAGGAAACTTATTTAGGTTTTAAAACCCAAAATTATCAAAACCTTCTTCAGATAATTTCTTATAATTTTCTTCGTTGAACTTGAAGAGTTGCGAGGGTTTGTGCGGTACTCCAATCTGTTTTTCATCCAAATTGGTCAGTATGTTTAGGTTTAATATTTTCCTTCTGAAATTTCTTTTGTCTAGCTCCTTATCGTAGATACATTCATAAAGCTTATGAAGCTGACTCAATGTGAACTTTTCAGGAAGTAAATTAAAGCCAATGGGTTGTATTTTTATTTTTCTTTTTAGTTGTTCAAGTCCAGATTGTAGGATCTCATAATGGTCAAATGCAAGATCGTGTACCTCTTTTACGGGCGCCCAACCTGCGCTTTTTGCAAAGGAGCTGGCTTTTGGATTGAAGTTCGGCATTCGAACAAGTGAATAATATGCAACGGTTATCACTCTTGCATCTGGCATTGCCCGAATAGATTCGAGCCATTTTCTGTCTGATGCTTTTTTTCCAATTCTGTCTGGGTCTCCAAATGCACCAATTTGTTCGAGGTAAATGTTTTCGATACCTGTCAGTTCCTTCAAAACTCGGCGAGCCGCTGCATCCAACGTTTCTGTATCGTAGATTAAGTCTCCCGGAACAGCCATTCTAGCTTGGCTGTAGCTTTCTGTGCTGCCACTATCAATGAGTAATACATATAGCTGCTCTAGGTCAAAACCAAATATCACACAGTCAACAGATAGATTAGGGTTAAGCTCTTTTTTATTCATTTTTTTATTTGAAATTGATGACTTCGTATTAATTGTATTATATTTGAAAGTG
>NYTQ01000115.1 GCA_002683585.1 Cryomorphaceae bacterium | reverse complement strand
CAAAAAACATTGGACTACGATTTTGGTGCACATCAAAGTAGCGAGCCAAATGATTGGGGAATTACCGCCTACGTTCCTGTTTTGGATGAAAAAACAGCAAATGGTTTTGCCTTAAAATGTCTCTCACAAGGGGCGAACGTTTTGTACTTCAATATTCCTGCGAAATCTATCGATTGGAACGAAGTTTTTAAAGGAATTCATATCGAGTATATAGATATTATCCTTGCCTTTGAGCAAGAAAATCAACTACATGCGTTCATCGATTACATACCCAAAAGTGCAAAAAAACACGTCAGTATATCAATTGACCCATTGAGACCTCACGACGTAAATCCCATTCTTGAAGCGGGGTTTAAGCTCATGGTAAATGGCTTTCATTTGGAGCAAATTGGCGCCAATTCAACTGATCAGCTGAGTACAATTCTTTACTTCGCAGAATCCTTGATTGGTCAAACGGAACCAGGCAATATATCGTTTGAAATTGGTATAGGGTCTGATTTTTTTATTGAAGTGGCGAAGGTCAGAACGTTAAAATGGCTTTGGCGGCATGTTCTTCTGAAGAATAACGAATCAATTCCAAAGACATCAATATTGGGAAGGATGGGCTGGACGAACAAATCTTTAAAAGATCCCGACACCAATATTCTGAGGCAAACAACTGAAACCATATCCGCGATTAGTGGTGGAGTAAGTGCTGTATTAATACATTCTTCCCACACCTTTTCTTTGGAACCTAACAACTGGTTTTATAAAAGATTGGCGCTAAATATATCTCATATATTAAAGGAGGAATCTTATTTGACGAAAGTTAATGATCCATTGAGGGGGTCATATCTTAGTGAGAAAATGACGCTTGTTTTAGTTAATAATTGTTGGTCTCAATTTCTAAAGTTCATGGAGATAAAGGATAGCGATGCAATCATTGAGAACCTTAAAGAGCGCATTCATAAAACAAGGGCAATAAAATTACATGCCTTTGACAAGGCAGATCATGAGCTAATAGGTATCAACTTNTTCAAAAATTCAGAGGAACAAAAAAATAAATGGTCAAACGTTCCAAGCTATATAGATTTTGATTATTTAATTTTTGAAAATGGAAAGGATGCATAGGCCNAATAAATATACAGCCCTTAGCGAAGCAGATTTTCTAATANAACCCGAAGAAAAGANATTAGGAGATCCGTTCGAAACCGCGGAAAAAATCAAATTTAAAACGCAATATACCAAGGAGGACCTAACAGGGTTACACCACGTTAAATTTGTTTCAGGATTTGCCCCATTCTTAGGAGGTCCATATAGCTCAATGTATACAAGTCGACCATGGACTGTGAGACAATACGCAGGTTTTTCAACAGCAGAAGATTCAAATGCATTTTATAAAAGAAATTTAAAAGCGGGACAAAAAGGCCTCTCTGTTGCATTTGACTTAGCGACGCACAGAGGATATGATTCTGACCATGAACGTGTTCAGGGTGATGTAGGAAAGGCAGGAGTTGCAATCGATAGNATAGAGGATATNAAAACCTTGTTCAACGAAATTCCTTTGNATAAAATGTCGGTTTCAATGACAATGAATGGTGCGGTTCTTCCAATAATGGCTTTTTATATCGCAGCAGCANGAGAATCTGGTGTTCAAGAAAAAGATTTAGCAGGAACAATTCAGAATGATATTCTNAAGGAATTCATGGTCCGAAACACATATATCTACCCTCCTGCCCCTTCAATGAGGATTATATCTGATATTTTCAAATATACTTCCAGTCANATGCCCAAATTTAATTCCATTTCAATATCAGGATACCATATGCATGAGGCGGGTGCAACGGCCTCAATTGAATTAGCATATACAATCGCAGATGGTCTAGAATATGTTAGAACAGGAATAAAGGCAGGCCTTAAAATAGATGATTTCGCACCTAGATTGAGTTTCTTTTGGGCCATCGGTATGAATTACCATATGGAAATTGCCAAATTACGGGCTGGTAGAATTTTGTGGGCAAAATTATTAAGCGAATTCGAGCCCAATAATCCAAAGTCAATGTCATTAAGAACACATTGCCAAACCTCCGGGTGGTCTTTAACCGAGCAAGATCCTTTCAACAATATTTGTAGAACATGCATTGAAGCCATGTCTGCGGCACTTGGAGGCACACAGTCTTTACATACNAATGCCTTNGATGAAGCGATTGCACTTCCAACTGATTTCTCAGCANGAATTGCACGAAACACACAGTTATTTTTACAAAAAGANATCGGAATAACCTCATTTATAGACCCTTACCATAATAGCTACTTCATTGAAAAAACAACCAATGACTTGCTAGAAGAAGCATCCAAACTCATTACAGAGGTTGAAGAACTGGGTGGAATGGCAAAAGCTATTGAAACAGGAATTCCAAAGCTTAGAATTGAAGAAGCAGCTGCTAAAAAGCAGGCCCGTATAGATTCTGGAAAGGACCATATAATAGGGCTTAACTTGTTTCCTTANTCGGAGGATAAGGAAATCGATATTCTTGATGTCGACAACCAAAAAGTNCGACTTTCGCAAATTGAAAAACTAAAGAAAATTAAACTAAATAGAGATACGGCGAAGGNCGAAGACTGTTTAAATACACTTGAAAACGCGGCAAGAAATAACAACGGAAATCTACTTGAATTATCGATAAAATGTGCTGAAGCCNGATGNACCTTGGGGGAAATATCAAGTGCACTAGAAAAAGTCTACAATAGATATACCGCNAAAATAAAATCAATTAGTGGTGTGTATTCAAAAGAGGTTGCTATGGACGAAGATTTTAAAAAAGCAAAAGAATTGGTATCAGAATTTGTTGAATTAGAAGGAAGAAGACCTAGAATAATGATCGCTAAAATGGGTCAAGATGGTCACGATCGTGGAGCAAAAATCATCGCAAGTTCATTTGCTGATATTGGTTTCGATGTAGATATAGGCCCTTTATTTCAAACACCAAAAGAGGCNGCNAAGCAAGCCATTGAAAATGATGTTCATATATTAGGTATCTCATCACTGGCNGCGGGCCACAAAACACTTGTACCTGAAGTAGTATCTGCACTTGAAGAGCTTAACAGAAAGGACATTATGGTCATTGTGGGTGGAGTTATACCCAAAAAAGACTATGCCTTTCTGGATGAATGTGGTGTATTTGGCATCTATGGGCCAGGNACAAAAATTTCAAAGGCTGCTCAAGAAATTTTAAAGCTGTTAATACAAAGTCACGAATAAACTTGTATTTTCGGCATAATAATTGAAATGATTATTCGCAACTATGAAATTTAATTCCTTTTTACTCNTAATGCTTGTTCAGTTTAGCGTTTTGCAAACTATGGCTCAAGCGCCCTCNCCGAAACTCAGTGTAAAGCAATCTAAAAAGCTTGTTTTTCTAGACTCTGAAACCAATAAAAAACCATCCGTCACATTCACTTCNGTGTTTGAAAATAATGGAACTAAAAGANTGGCGACCACTTGGCTTTTCTCCGGNAGAGCTGGTAAAGATTGGAAATACATCAGCGGNAATGCCAGCTCAGATGAAGTAGAGGTTTTATTTCTNAAGGTTGGAAACTACTCAGTCGAACTTGCAGTTACTTATACCTACGATGTAGTGCTGAAAAGTGGAGAAACAGAAATTGAAGAAGATGAAGTGGCTTTTGAGCAAGAATCAATAGTAACAGCAGCAAACAATCTCGATGAATTGACACAAATACATGCAGACAGCAATTTTTTAAAGCTCGTAAAGAAAGCGTCAGACTACCGTGTAAAACCAGAGTATGTCAACGACCCAACTCCAAGTATATTCTTAGCCAAAGGATATTATGGAATTTACAGAAATGAACTTCCTGACCCAATTGTATCAGATCCTTGGGAAGAGACTTTAAATTCNATAGCAGCNGCAATTGAGTTGGATTTAAATGGGATTTTCAATGAAAAAATCCATAAAATGTGGCTTGATAAATTTCAAAACGACTTTTTAAATAATTACCTTATTTACAATCTAGAAGAAGAGGATGGTTATTACAGTGTCTATAATGGAACGGATAAAGAAAAGAAAACAGAATTGTTAGAATTGCTACTTGAAGGCGTCGAAAACTATTCTATAATTACAACACAACCGATTTCAATTAAATTTCTTGAGGCTCCGATCAGAGCCGCTTCGAAGGACGTTCGTACGGCGAACACCATTTGGAAAAATGGAATTAAGGAACTTCAAAACATGTCTGAAGCCGATTTCGACAAAATGACGGAGACAGATTTGAAAGCCTTGAAATATGGCGCGATGCTGAGTGCCGTGACCTTGACTAACCTCAGACAGTCAAATACAGANGCATGCGAAATNTTAAGTAGCTTGAAAGAAGTATATGCATATGACCGAGGTTTCCTGGCTTTTTTGAAAACNCGTTACAACAATTGCAAAGAGGAATAATCAACAATCCGAGTTTGATAAGGTTTACTTAAGCCCTCAAAGTCCAATAGTTCTTTTCATATATTTGATTGTGAAAAAGTTACTGCTCCTTCTGAAAAATAAGTTCATCATCACGTTTGGTATCTTTTTTTTCTACCTCATATTAATAGATGATAATGATATTTTCTATGTTGTAAACCAGAAAAAAAAGTTAAATGATTTGGAGCTTCAAAATGATGCAATGAAGGCAAAACTTCAGCAGACCAAACNCGATTTAAAAAAGATAAGTCATCTTGATTATCTTGAAGCCTATGCCCGAGAGAAAAAATTTTTTAAACGAAACGATGAAGACATTTTCGTAATCACCAATGACTGATTGGTTTATTCCAATCGGATAACTGCGCTCCTCGAAAATAAAAGCCNAGAATTTCTTTATAACTATAACTGCGTTTTACCATCTCCATCGCGCCCTCTTGGCATAAACCAATACCGTGTCCAAAACCTCGTCCACGAAGNAAAACTTTATCTCCGACNGGTTCGCAGCTAAAAAAAGTTGAACGTAAATTAAATGCGGACCTCAAATCTCGAAGAGGAATCCCAAAGGAAGGATGAATAAAAAAAGTTTTTCGTTNATTTTGGGTAAAATTAAATGCCATATCCCTTAGCCTCTTTTTTGAAGTATCGAAATAATAGTTCTTTGAAAGGTAATTTAAGAATTTTGTTTGGGGTATATAAACCTCCCAATTAGCTTGCCTTGTATGTATACAAAAGGTATCCACATGTGAAACGTAATTAGGTAATGATTTATTCCAAATCTGGTCCGTTTCCGCAGATTGACCGCCACAGTTGGCAGANAAGAAAGTAGGAAATGAAACATTATTTGAATCNACTAATACAAGACCATTTGTTTCTTTAACGCCGTCATTTATACCCGTAAGCTCGCCTTGATAACACCCATAATATGCCTGGCAATGAACTGCATCACATAAGTTAAACCCTTCATNAACATGTTTATTGAGATTATTTCTTGCAAATGTTCTGCTGATAATGGCTTGAACTTTATAATACTCTTTCGCACAACGAACGCCGGCCTCTGAGGCTAAGACACCCTCTAAATAAGATTCTACAAAAATTGAATTTAAAACNTGAATATGACCGTGAAAAGCAGAGATCTCAAAATCACCTTCATATTCTCTTGGTTTGACTGGACGCTTACTTGAAAATANNGGTGACCATCTAATATAGTCGGAATGGCTTGATTGATATAAAAACAAAGTATCATANACACCNATAAAAATTCCATTTTTGGCAACATGAACCTGATTTGAGGAATTCACTTGTAATTTAAGTGATTGACCTTCAATAATTTCTGATAAAAAACCTTNAGTGCTTTGGACTTGATAGCTACCATGAATGACTTCCAATTCAATAGATTGGATTTTATTCTGNGAAAAAACTTGAACCAAAAGATTCTGAGCTTCATACNGACACGCATGAAAAAAAAACAAAAAGAAAATCAAATACTTTGTGAATTTCATCTTGAATAAAAACCTAACAAATCTCGTGCAATTTTCTTGCTACAACCTTCATTTCCTAATAAAGCTATCATTTCATCATAAGCNTTCATTAAATCATGCCTGTATGAATCATTATAAATTANTCGATCAAGTTCCTTTTGGATTTTATTTTTTGATACATCACCTTGAATCAACTCGACAACAACCTCCTTGTCCATAATCAAATTCACAAGTGAAATAAAGCGAATATTAACTAGAGATTTTGCAATCTTATAAGAAAGATAAGAGCTTTTGTAGCAAACAACCTGAGGCACTCTAAAAATGGCTGTCTCAAGAGTTGCCGTTCCTGAAGTAACAATAGCAAAATCAGCAATTGACAACAAATCNTAGGTCTTACCNGAAACAAATTCNNCAAAAGGATAATCNTTTTTGTATTGNGCGTAAAATGAAGAAGGTAGGTTCGGAGCGCAAGCAACAACTNTATTAAATNCTGTATACTTAACCGCAGCTTTGAGCATAATGGCTAGCTTCCTTTTCACCTCCTGNTCTCGGCTCCCNGGNAGNAGCGCTAAAACAGGTTTNTTTTTTGCAGTGTCGGATTCTTTTTGATTCTCGTAATTTTGTTTCGCATCAATGAGAGGGTGACCGAAATAAGAAACTTCAAAACCTTCTTTCTCATAATAAGGTTTCTCGAAAGGCAAAATACAATACATTTTATCAACTGTTTCCTTGATTAATNTAATGCGTGACGCTTTCCAGGCCCANATCTGAGGAGAAATATAATAGGTAACCGAAATACCTTTTGATTTGGCCCACTTTGCCATTCGAAGATTAAATCCAGGATAATCTACCAGCAAGAGCATATCAGGTTGAAAGTTTTCAATCTGTTTTTTACACAACTTAAAATTATTAAGAATGGTCCGAATATTTAGAATTACCTCTAAAAACCCCATGAACGACAAGTTTCTGATATGGTTTCTAAGCAGAACACCCTGCCTCTCGAGCAAATCTCCACCCCATCCCTCCCACTTCAAGGAAGGNTCAAGAATATTCATCTCNTTAACAAGGTTTGAAGCATGTAAATCACCTGAGGCCTCACCAACAAGGATAAAAACTTTTTTCATTTACTGAAAGAAATAGATGTAAACCATGTAGGGGGCAAAACAAATCATACCCANTATAATTCCACGTGTTAAATGATACTGCTCCTTATTCAAAAAATAATAAAACCAGATTAAATTAACAATCATAGACAATGACAAGTATTTACTAGTATTCATGTTATTGGTAGAAATTTGACCCCATACCACATCGAAATCCATCCCTTTTGATAGGGAAAGAAAATAAACTAGCACTGGCAGGAATAATATTGGCGTAATCACACCAAGTAATGTACCATACAAAAGCTGCTTATTAAAATTCTCCTTCATTATCTAGATACTTTAAATCCTNTAAAACTGCATAATTAGTCAAGTCAAAATGTGTAGGAACNATTGNTGCGTANCCTCTTTTTAGATGATANAAATCAGTNTCCACTCTTTGGTCTTTATCGCTAAACTCACCTGTGAGCCAATAATACGGCCTTCCAAACTGATCCTTCCTTGAATCAAACTTATCTTCCCAATAGGCATGCGCCTGCGCACAAACTTTAACACCCTTTAGGTCCTCATATGATACCTTGGGTACATTAACGTTTAGTGATGTATTCTTGGGTAACCCGTTTTTTAAAACTTTTGGAATCAGCTCCTTTGCAACCTCCTTCGTGGCCGAAAAATCGGCATCTGAATCAAAATCAGCTAATGAAAATCCAATAGATGGTATCCCTTCCATCGCTCCCTCAATTGCCGCTGACATAGTACCAGAATACAATACGTTTGTCGAGGAGTTCTCACCGTGATTAATTCCCGAAAGTAAGAGATCAGGTTTGCGCTTTAAAACTTCAAATATACCCAGCTTGACGCAGTCTACAGGTGTGCCAGAACAACTATACGCCTCAATATTTTCAAATCCAATATACGGCTCTAATCTTAGCGGTTTTGTAAT
>NYTQ01000114.1 GCA_002683585.1 Cryomorphaceae bacterium | reverse complement strand
CTCAAACCAACATTGAAAACAATATCTTTAAATGCAAACTTATCCGTGATATATCCTGCCATATATATTGGCTGGAATGCACCTACAAATCTTTTGTAATTTCCATTCTCATCAAACTCATTGAAATATTTGTTGATGTCCGTAGCACCTTTTACTTTCTGGCCAGTATGGTCAAATCCCCAATAGGAAACAAAAGAATTCCCACTGTTTAATAATTCATCAGGCGAGAACATGTCAAACTGGAATAAGTTCGGGTCATAATTGTCAATATCTATGAAGTCATTTCCCGCAACATCCAAACCAAGCTTATTTCTCAANTTAAAATCNAAGAAAGANTGNTTNTCNTCATTTAATTGNCCNCCATACTGTCCTGTTCCAGACTGNGCTGCATACCCTGAATTTAANCTTTCATANGTAATTGCTTTGAANGAACCTGAATCTGAAATTACNCCNGAATTTAAGTCAAGCTCAGTTATNTGNAAGTTTGCAAGCTGTCTTGCAATAGTCCATATNCCCAAAGGCCCTTGTGTTCCTCCACCCGTNGTTGTACCTGAAGTCCANCCNCGGTCAACACGTTGCTCATACTCAAAACCTAAAGAAATTGAATGGTCTCCTATGANTACGGAACCTGCGCCCGTTACCCTAAATTGATCATTTTCCGTTTTTCCAAAATAATTATATGGTGAACCGATATTGCTCCATATACTGTACACGCTTCCCGGTGCATCTCCGTTTCTGAGTGCATTNCCCTGCTGAATTTGAAATAAGTTTTCGTAGTGNCCATCTGGATCATCTGCATAAATATCATAATACTGACTTGTAATTGCTGCCAAAGCCGCATTGGTCTCAGAGGGCGTAAACGCTACCTCTAAATCTCTAAATCCGTTGTGGACATATGTATTAGTGATTGGGTTAAACTCATAAGAAGGAGTTCTTGAGGTTTGAAAACGACCGACATGTCCATAATTAAAAATGTTGTACTGATGCTTTGGATCGTATACATCTCTTGTTGACTTAGAGTAATCAACCATTAAGTTGTAGTTGGCGGATTTAATTTTTGAACTACTTCCCTCTCTTTCATTGGTGAATCTTTGCGTAAATCGTCCGAAAACTCTGTAGTCAAGAGATTCAGAGACACCAAAGTTTCCNAANTTCAATAATGAACCAGTGTAGGAATAGCTTGAACCGTTGCTGTAATTCAAAGAACCACCNAACTGAAGGTTGACACTAGGACCGGTGTTTACGTCAATCTTGGCTTGACCAGCTACTGACATTGCACGTGCGTTCATTCTCCAAGGNGTTTTCTCGAAGTCAGACTCTCTTAAAAACAAGGCATTGTGAAAAGTACCAAAGCCTGTAGAGGTTGGACGCAATGGATTCTGTAAAAGATCATCACGAACATCTTTCTTAATGCGGTATGTACCACCTGCAAGNGGNCGCGCNTCAAGACGATCAGAAAAGTTCGCTGAAATCAAAAACCCAAGAATCGGATTTGTTTTGTTNCCTAANGAATCACGTCTCATNAGTAAAGGTCCTGACAACATACCTTCAAAGAGATTGTAACCAAATTTATCTAAACCATAGACTTTTCCATCATACCCATCCGGATCTTCTCCNTTGACATAAANACCTGAAGAAACTGCCTCAAAGCTTCCAAAATAAGTTTTTGAAGGACCTCGNGTTGTNATGGATATAATACCACCAGTAACNTCACCATAATTNGCAGGTACTCCACCTGTTATAACCGACACTTCTTGAAGTGCTGACTTTGGAAGGTTGGATGAACCACGAACCTTNATACCATCAATGTAGTANTANGTCGCATCAGAACGCGAACCTCTAACAGATAATGCTCCCGAGCTTTCATTTGCATTTACACCACCGACAGTTCCGGCTACCCCGGCTGCCGATCTAACNGGTAGTCGCGAAATATCCTCTCTTGTTACCGTTTTACCGGATGCACCACCATCTTTATCAATAAGGGGCACTACATATTTAATAACAGTAACTTCACCCAATTCCTGAACGTCCTTAGGTTTCCCCATTTCTAGATCATCCAAGAATGTGATTTTATCCGAGGAAATAACCACTCCTTCAACGGCTTGCGTTTGGTATCCAGTGGCACGAAGCTCAACGGTNTAGGAACCAGGTTGAATGGCGTTAATTTGGAATTTACCATCTATGTCAGTGTTTTTACCACCCTTGATACTTCCATTCTGTTTAATCAAGACTTTGCTAAATGGCAAAGGCTCACCACTTTCACTGTCTTTAACCGAACCTTTCAAGGTACCAAGACCTCCTTGGGAAAATCCATAAAAACTTGTTAACAAGATACTTAAGGAAATAAAAAATATTTTACGAACCATAATGATTTAAATCAATTGTTTAAAATTCTGTAGTTTTAAGAGGGTAAATATAGAAAAAAACACGTTCATTAAAGAATTGTTAAAAAGAATTTAACGAAACAGGAGACTCTCTACATTTCTCTTAAATTTACAACATATTTTTGGTTAAAAAAAATAGGTTCTCATGATTTTTTTCAATCGTTCCGCAATACAGTTTGGATTGGTCTCAAAAGCTGATATTTCTGAGGATACGTTTTTATTTCCTGCCGAAATACTTGATTTAGAAAAACTTAAGCATCCGACACGACGATTTGAATTTATTGGTGTTCGGCAACTTAGAAATAAAATGATCCCCGGACATGAGATTATTTATCTNCCTTCCGGTAAGCCCACTTTAAGAGAAAGCAATTGTCAAATATCAATTTCACATTCGGAACAAACAATTTGCCTGGGTATATCGAAATTAAATATTGGNGTNGANATCGAGGTGCCAAAAGATCGCATCTTGAGAATTACATCAAAATTTTGTTCAAAAGAAGAAGCCAATTANTTTAATAAACAATGCATTCATGATATGACACTTTTATGGACCTTGAAGGAGGCGGCTTATAAAAAATTCGATTCACCAGGATTGGACTTTACAAATAACATTAAAATCATCAAACGAGCAGAGAATAATCATGTGTGTAGAATCAATGTTAAAAATAAAATCTCTGAGCTCAATTTAACACACGAAGAAATTCACGGACAGATATTAACCTATACAACATAGCCCAATGCATGTATTCGATTCTATAAAATCTCTTTCTAAAGGCATAGCCGTTTTAATTGATCCTGATAAATTCAAAAGCACTATCGCAATTGANCAATATTTGNAAAAAATAAAATTGGCGCAACCTGACTTCCTATTTNTCGGAGGGAGNTCTGTTGCAAAATCAGATTTTNATCGATGCGTTGATNCGGCAAAAAANATGCTCTCTATACCAATTATAATATTTCCAGGTGCTTCACACCACCTTTCTAAAAATGCAGATGCATTGCTCTTTCTTTCGCTTATCTCAGGACGAAATCCAGACTTTTTAATCGGTCAGCACGTTGAAGCTATGGANGAGCTTNCACAAATAGATATNGAAACCATCCCCACATCATATCTTCTCATTGATGGAGGTAAAATGACATCTGTACAGTATTTTTCGAGAACACAACCTATACCTCAAAACGAAATTTCCATTGCTACAAAAACAGCACTTGCCGGCAAATATCTTGGTCAAAAATTGATCTACGCCGATGCCGGAAGCGGAGCGATTCAACCAATATCTTCTGCGATGATTAAAGCGCTTTCAAAAATTAATTCCCCTCTGATTATAGGTGGTGGTTTAAAAACTATAAAGGGCATACAAGAAGCGCACGAATCAGGCGCCAATCTAGTTGTGATTGGAAACAAATTAGAAGAAGATATCGATTTTTTATTGGACCTTAAAAACTATATGAAAGCCTAAAAATAAGCCTTCAAGCTTAGGTCTAAGCTTTTTACTGAATGAGTGAGTGCTCCCATTGAAATAAAATCCACACCTGTTTCAGCAAATGCCCTTACAGAGGATTCTGTAATACCTCCTGAGGCTTCAGACTCTATTGAATCAGGGATTAAAGTAACCAATTCTTTCAGTACCTCTGGCGTGAAATTATCCAACAATATGCGCTGTATCCCCCCCGTAGATATTGCCTCCATTAGCTCTGCTTTTGTACGGATTTCTATCTCTATATCAATAGGGTTTTCCATGGCTTGAACATAGGCTGTTGTTTTCTCAATAGCATTGCGCACTCCTCCAACAAAATCAATATGATTGTCTTTTAGCATAATCATGTCATATAATCCAAAACGATGATTCATTCCACCCCCTATTACCACAGCCATCTTTTCCAGCTGACGAATACCTGGCGTAGTTTTTCTTGTATCTAAAACGTGTGCACCAGTACCTTTAATTTGATTAACTATTTTTCGCGTCTTGGTGGCAATACCACTCATGCGTTGCATAATATTCAACACCAATCTTTCTGTGCTTAATATAGATTGAGCTTTACCTCTCACCTCGAGCGCAATATCCCCAACCTTGACCTCAGCACCGTCATGAATAAAAACCTCAATCTCTAAGTTTGAATCATACAATTCAAAAACGCGTTTTGCTATCTCTACTCCTGCGAGAACACCATTCTCTTTTACAAGCAACTTAGCGGTACCTTGATCCGTATCTTGCAAACATGATAAGGAAGAATGGTCACCTTCTCCAATATCCTCTTTCAAGGCATTTAAAATAATATCATCAATCATAACTACAAAGATAAAGTATTGACTTATTCTAAAGATTAGTTTTTAAATTTAACTTATGAATCTGGAATCTGGAGCGCTTAAAAATTCTTTAAAGGTATTGCCCTCATCTCCCGGCATCTATAAGTTCTTAGACAAAGAAGGTATTATAATTTATATTGGGAAGGCAAAAAATTTAAAAAAAAGAGTATCCTCTTATTTTTCAAAAAACAGCAACAATTTTAAAACTAGAACACTCGTAAAAGGAATTCAGGGAATTGAGCATGTTGTAGTTAATTCAGAAAAAGATGCCTTGTTGCTAGAAAATAATCTAATAAAATCTCATCAACCAAAATACAATGTACTACTCAAGGATGATAAAACATATCCATGGATTGTTGTGACGAACGAACCATTTCCTAGAATCTTTTCTACACGAAAAAAAATTAAAGATGGCTCCACCTATTATGGACCATATACGAGTGTTAGACACATGAATATATTGTTGAACCTCATTAATGAAATTTACCCGATTAGGGGTTGTAAGCTTGACTTATCTGAGTCGAAAATCAAAGAAAAAAAGTATTCTATATGTCTAGATTTCCATATTGGAAAATGTAAAGGCCCATGTGAACAAAAACAATCTGAAGAGGCCTATCAAGCAATCATAACCGAAGCCAAGCTCTTGCTTTCAGGAAAAACAAAATCTTTGCTTGATTTATTGAAAAAGAGAATGGCATCGTTGGCTGAAAATTATGAATTTGAGGAAGCAGAGAAAATCAAGAAGAATATTGAAAGCATTAAAAAATACAAGGCTAAATCCATCATTGTATCCAACCTAAAGAATCTCGATGTTTTTACAATTTTAAAAAAAGAAAAAGCTTTTTACATCAATTTTATGGTCATCAATGAAGGAGCTGTTATTTATGCCTATAGCAATAAGATTAAAAATCTATTAGATAAAACATCCGAAGAGATTTGCGCTGTTCAAATTGATCTTCTTAAGGAGAAATTCAATAGCTCAAATCGCATTGTTTTGGTAAATGAAATGATCGATTTCGAGCATCCTAGATATAGCTTTGAATATCCAAAAAGAGGAGAGAAGAAACAGCTCATCGACTTGTCACTAAAAAATGTTCAGGCCTATATACTAAATCAAAGAAAAAAAGAAATTCTTCATACTGAAAACAGCAATGAAACAAGAATTCTCGAGACCATCCAGAAAGACTTTAAGTTAACGGCGTTACCCATTCATATGGAATGTTTTGACAATTCTAATTTCCAGGGAAGCTTTCCCGTTTCAGCATGCGTTGTGTTTAGAAATGGTCGACCCTCTAAAAAAGATTACAGGCATTTTAATGTTAAAACCGTAGATGGACCCGATGATTTTGCGACAATGAAAGAGGTGGTATTTCGAAGGTATAAAAGGCTGCTAAATGAAAAAAAGAGCCTGCCTAACCTCGTTATTGTCGATGGAGGGAAAGGACAGCTGAGCGCTGCTGTTTCAGCCCTAGATGAGCTCAATTTACGGGGTAAAATACCGATCGTCGGTATTGCAAAAAGATTGGAAGAAATCTTTTTCCCTGGAGACCGTTATCCCATTTATTTAGACAAACGAAGTGAGAGCCTCAAGGTCATTCAATTTATGCGAAATGAATCTCATCGATTTGGCATAGAGCATCACAGAAACAAAAGAAGTAAAGCCGCCATTCATTCTGAAATAGAAGATATCGAAGGTGTTGGCCCTAAAACAATTCAAGAGCTATTTCAGAACTTCAAAACACTAGAGCAAATCAAAAAAGCGGAAAAAAGCGAGCTCGAAAAGTTATTAGGTAAACACAAAACCAGTCTCATTCGTAAATATTTCCAAAAGAATAGTTAGCGCTTTACAAAGGGCAAGGAAGACGAAATCGTCTCACCCTGCAACTTAAGAATATAGGTTCCGCTAGAAAGTGACTGCGTGTTCATCAGAACGCTATTTTTGCCTTCTTTTCCTTGTATTCCGTATATCCCAACTACTTTACCAAGAAGGTCAACTATTTCAATCTTAAGAAATTGGTTTGAGTTCAAATCAAAATCTACAGAAAGTTCTGACTCAGCTGGATTAGGATACAAGACCAAACCTATTTCTTGGGTGTTATCATATAATCCGGTAACTAAATCATCTGAGGGGTCTCCCACGTAAAGATTAATGTCATCCAAATAAAAATTATTTCCACCTTCTCCCTCAAACCTAAATTTCATTCTGAAATTCGGCGTATAATAAGACTCGTTTATATTCACCATATGCACAGTTTTCCAATCATTCAATGATGTTGGATACCAACTTGTGTTAGATGCAGTGGAGCCTAACTGACTTCCTCCTAATGTCTTTTTCTGAGACCACGTATCTCCACAATTATTGGAAACAAATACCTTCAAAAGCTCATAATCTGAAGATGTTCTCTTACGATATGCATATCTAAAGCTCAAGGTAATGTCTTCGGTCTCGGGAACTGAGGAAACATCTATAGACTGAGAAATCAGCTCATCTACATTGGAACCTTGTTGACCAAAATTTGGCAGCCTAACGCATTTAGATCCAGAATGTCCAAAACTTGACTCTAGAGTAAATGCATTGTTGTTGTTTACATTCACTACCTCCCAATTGGTTAAGTTCTGCAAAGAGGAGTACTCCTCAAAACCTTCCCAAAATGGAAGACCTGCAGCAGATGGTAATACCCTAATGTAATTATTCTTCGTTTCTACATCAGTGCTGGAGCCATCAGAGGCGGTCAGCGTTATCGTGTACAATCCCTCATCCGAAAATACGATACTTGGGTTTTGAGAGGAAAGATTTGTTCCATTAGACAACGACCAACCTGTGGATGGCGATATAGACCAATCCCAACTCGAAACTGCATTGTATGAATCGTCAGTAAATTGTATTTCATCACCAGCACAAAGTGTTGTTCTATCTGCTTCAAATTGAGCCTTACAAAGCACCAAAACACCGGTTGCACCCGTTGCATTAAGGTTACTTGTTTGCCATAAGTTTTTTCTTCCTGTACTCTGCACTTGAAGTGCCGCGCGCATTCTTGTTTTTTGACCTTCAGTAAACATTTTTGAGCAATAGGAATAATCCATATAATTCTCGACATTGTCCCGAATATCAAAACCCCAGTAGCCATTATCACCACTACATCCATTAGAATTCATATTACAAGAAGTAACTCCAATACATAAAGGCGTATCTTGAACACCATCATCCTGACCACAACTTGTAGAAACATTTGGATTATTATCGCCACCCCACGTATGACTTAAATTTAACCAGTGACCAACTTCGTGCGTCAATGTTCGGCTTGTACCTACAGAACTCGTCCCTGTAGAACCTGTATAGTTGTGAAGAATCCAGATACCGTTCCCCATGCTATTGGAATTCCAGTTGCCAGGATTGTAGGTATAACCTGCAGCTCCTCCAATATCTCCACAAATAAAAACGTTGAGGTATCTATTACCAGCCCATGTTCCGTTATAGACGTTATTTCCAGAAATAATGGCATTGACTTGGTCTCCTCCATCCTCGCCTTGAACACTCAGAACGGAAGCCGTTCTCGTAATTCCTTTAAAACAAACACCATTCGGAGCCTTTGTTGCCAAAACAAATTCAATTTCTGAATTTGCCGGCATACCTTGAAAGTCAGGGTGAACATTGGCAGCATCAGCATTACCAAGACTAAAATCTCTATTTAGTACAAAAAGGGCATCATAAATTTGCTCATCTGAAATGTTTTCCGCCCCCTCATTGTGAAGCACGTGAAATACGATTGGAATCGTGTAAACCACATCCTTTTCCATAGGCTCTTTAAGCTTCTTTTGAAACTCTTCCTCTGCCTCAGCTTCTGCCTCCGAGTTATGTAGCATAAAGTGCTCATCTTTTCTTAGCTCCTTCATTTTAATATGCTGGTGACAATATTCAACAGTCTCTCCGTCACGTGCATTGGTCGGGTCAAATACTCTTTTATTTTGAGCGCTAATCGAACCGAAAATTAAAAAGGAAAAAGAAAGGAGAAATAATGTAATCTTCATGGTTTGTTTTTTAGAATGACGATGGTATAGGTTTAAGGTTTGCTAAAATAACCATTTATTTCTTCTTTACATAACCTTCAGTTAAGCTTTAATGTTGAAAAAAGCACAGTTACGAATGGAATATAAAAAGAACAATTCTAGAATTCAGGTAATAAGTTATGCTTAATTTTGACATATGAAAAAAAGAAAAGCAATCGATACCCTTTCTATCGCTACAAAAGTAGTTTTGCCAAATGACACCAATACACTCGGGAACCTTTTTGGAGGAGAGCTCCTTGCTTGGATGGACGTCATCGCTAGCGTTTCAGCACAGCGTCATTGCCGTCGCGTGGTTGTAACGGCCTCAGTAAATCATGTTTCTTTTAAAAAACCTATTAAAGAGGCGTCTATTGTTACCCTTGAAGCCAAAGTTTCAAGGTCTTTTTATTCATCTATGGAAATAATTATTGATGTTTTTGTTGAAAATCAGGTAACAGGAGCGCGCGAAAAATGCAATGATGCGATATATACATTTGTTGCCGTCGATCAAAATGGAGGGCCTATTCAGGTTCCGGAATTAATTCCGGAATCTAAGGAAGAAAAAGAAAGATTCGAAGCCGCATTGCGCCGCAAACAGCTTTCATTAATTCTCGCCGAAAAAATGAAGCCCTCTGAGGCAAGTGAGCTCAAACGCCTTTTCGCCTAGAGTTCTTTTTTAACAAGATTCAATCTATATTAGGGTATGAAAAAAACAAATCCCTTTTTGAATAATTTTATGATCATCCATTGTTATGATTTCTGGCTGAACTCTAGAATTTATTTAGCATTTCTTTTTCTCCTTGTTGCGAATACAAGTTTTTGTCAATCCCCCTATGGAGACTGGTTTGCAACGCTAAAAGCAGCAAATTTACCTTTGGTGTTTCATATTAATAAGGATGGGAAAAGAGACCGAATTACGGTTGACTCACCAGAGCAATTTGCATTTGATATGCCTGCGGAAATATCTATTTATAAAAACAATACACTTCAAGTTGAGATGCAAACATTAGGGGTTACTTATAATGGCACTTACTTCAAGGACTCGATTAGAGGCGTGTTTAAACAAGGACCCATTGTTGAAACATTGACCTTTTACCCAAAAAAAATCGAGCCTAAAACAGCAAATAGACCCCAAAATCCAAAAGCTCCATACTCCTATGCACGTGAAGAAGTTAAGTTTAAAAACTTACAAGATTCTTTTTCTCTGGCCGGAACAATCACGCTACCGAAAGATAAAAACAATGTTCCAGCCATTGTATTGGTAAGCGGGAGCGGACCTCAAAATCGAGACGAGGAAATGATGGGACATCGACCATTTTGGGTACTCGCAGATTATCTAACCAACTTGGGATATGCCGTACTGCGTTATGACGACCGAGGTACTTTTGATTCTGAAGGAGACTTTAGTGCTGCAACGACACTTGATTTTGCAGGTGATGCATCGGCCGCAGTTGATTATCTAAAGAAGCGACCTGAAGTGGATTCAACTAAAATTGTAGTTATTGGGCATAGTGAGGGAGGTTTAATTGCAAATATATTAGGTGCAAGTA
>NYTQ01000113.1 GCA_002683585.1 Cryomorphaceae bacterium | reverse complement strand
TGATGCTATAAAGTATTGTAGTATTTTCTTGAAAAATCCAAATGCAAGTCAAAGGCTTAGCTCTCAAGTTTATTTAATGAAACGAAGTGCTGAGTTTGCAGTACATGCCGTGGCCAATCCAAAAAAATTTAATCCAATAAATTTAGGTCCTGAAATCAATACAGCTCGTCCAGAGTATTACCCTGCACTTACGGTAGATGGAAAAACACTATTATTTACAAGGTTATTAGAAATCAAAAATGTTGATTTTAAGGAGCAGGAGGATTTCTTCGTTTCGAATAAAAATAAATCTGGAAATTGGCGTCCGTCCATGCCTATGCCACGCAATATCAATACACTAAATAATGAAGGTGCCCCCACGCTATCAGCGGATGGCAGAAGTTTGGTCTTTGTTGCATGCGCGGACCAAACGGGTTATTATGGAAAAAATAGACAAGGAAGAGGAAGCTGCGACCTATTTTTTGCAAAGAAAATTGGTAGAACATGGTATGGGCCTTTTAACCTTCCCGGTAATGTAAATTCAAGTAATTGGGAATCGCAACCCTCGCTATCTGCAGATGGAAAAACACTTTATTTCGTAAGAGGAAGAAAAGGAGACCGAACAAATAACAGTGACATCTATGTTTCAGAGCTTCAAGAAGATGGCGCATGGGGAACCGCTAAACCACTTCCTGATTATATCAATACACCAAATACAGAAGAATCAGTACACATACATCCAGACGGAAGAACACTTTATTTTGCATCTAAAGGACATCCGGGCATGGGAGGATCTGACCTGTATGTTACCCGAAAAGACGCCAACGGAAAATGGTCTCGACCAGAAAACTTGGGCTATCCAATAAACACCAAATATGATGAGAATTCATTGATGGTTTCCGCTGAAGGAGAGATTGCATATTTTGCATCAGACCGTGAGGGAGGATTTGGTGATCTTGATATTTATTCATTTGTACTTCCGCCAGAATCGAGGGCAATTCGTACGGTTTACTTTGATGGGTTTGTTTACGATAAACAGAGTAAGGAGCCTCTTCCTGGTAGGTTTGAGCTTTTTGATGTATCAAATGGAGAACAAATTATTGTCTCTGAGGCAGATAAAGAGACAGGTACTTTCATTGTTCCGCTTCCCTTAGACCGTAACTATGTAATTTCAGTAAACTACGATGGTTACCATCCTTATTCCTTGAATTTTGATTTATCAAACAATAAAAGTAACGATAGCTACCATGTCGATATCCCATTGAGCCAACCAATTTTATCGGGAGAAAACAAAGAAGATTTCATAGATGAACACGTATTTGAGAATGTATTTTTTGACCTAAACAAATCTACGCTTAGGAAAGAATCGCGTATTGAGCTAAATCTATTTTCGGAATACTTAAAGAAGAATACTGAGATTAAAATTGAACTTGGTGGACATACAGACTCAAGAGGAAATGAGGAATCTAATTTAAGTCTATCTAAAGCTAGAGCAGGAGCTGTGTTTGAATTCTTAGTAGCGAAAGGAATAAGCGCCCAACGAATGACCTTCATAGGGTATGGATCATCTATGCCAATAGTCACAAATGATCAAATCGAAAAAATATCTAAAACTGAAGAGAAGGAAGCTGCGCATCAACAAAATAGAAGAACCGTATGGCGGGAAACGTTTTAATTTCAGCCGTTCGCTTATCAAGACCAATAAACTTATTGATCATATTGGCAACAATGCTTGGTGTTTACTTCTATTTGAGCAAAAGTAACCCAACCGTAGCAATTAATACGATACATTTTTGGCTCTTATCCATCTCAACGGTATTGATTGCGGCTGGAGGAAACATTATAAACGACTACTATGACCTGAAGGCAGATCAAATCAATAAACCCAGCAAAGTCATACTCTCAAAAAACATAAGTAAAGAGTTAGGCCTAAAAATATACATTGCGCTTAATTTTCTGTCACTTAGCCTCGGGTTTTACCTATCGTTCATTCTTGATACTTTCTGGTTTGCTGGCATACATACTTTCTGTATTCTGTTACTTTGGTTTTATAGTTATTATTTAAAAAAGATTTTGTTTTTAGGTAACTTACTGATCGCTGGATTAACTGGATTTATTCCTTTATATGCTGCAAGTCTGTATTCATTTGGACCCGTGCTAAAAATTTATTCAAGAGAAAACCCTAAAGAATGGTTTGACTCATTTTATCTTGAGTTTCTTATCATTCTGGCTGTATTCGCCCTTTTACAAAATCTTGTGCGAGAAATATGGAAAGATGCTGCAGATATTGAAGGTGATCAAACCATAGGTGTGGTATCGATACCTATAAAATTTGGAATCAAAAAAACGCAAAGGATTATTGGGTTTACTCTTCTCATAGAAATAGCACTATTTTCTTTTTATCTTGACCGACTCGAATTGCAACTCAGCTTGGGAAGCTTTATTTTATTCGGCGTTGCCTTAAGCATCAATATCCTGATTTTGATACTAATGTACAAGAAGGAACTTTTTATCAAATACTGCGATTTCCTATTAAAGCTAAGTATGGCAATAGGATTGAGCACATTATACTTTTAGAATATGGAAATTATATTAGGATCTGCCTCACCGAGAAGAAAAGAGCTATTAAAACAAATGGGGTTTGATTTTAGTATTCAAATCTCGGCTGTTGAGGAAGTTTATGACCCATCAACCCCGGCAAATCAGGTGGCATCGGTTCTCGCAAAACTCAAAGCAGATGCCCTAAAAAACAATCTATTTTCAGATCAGCTTTTAATTTGCTGCGATACCGTTGTTATCATGAACAATAAAGTTTTGGGAAAACCACACAGTACAGATGAAGCAAGGGATACCTTGAAAAAGTTATCCGGGGCAAAACATGAGGTAATTAGTGCGGTGTGCATGGTTCACAACGGCAAAACTATTGAATTNAAAGATTCGACACATATTGAGTTTAAAGTACTCAGCGAGGCGGAAATTGATCATTANATCAACAATTACAAGCCATTTGANAANGCTGGCTCATATGGTATTCAAGAATGGATTGGACATATTGGCGTTTCAAAAATAGAAGGAAGCTACACAAATGTCATGGGATTACCCACACATGTTTTATATCAAGAAATACAGAAGCTAAAGAATTAATCTAGTGTAAACTCTACTCTACGGTTCTTGGCTGCTTTAAGCTCATCCTCGTCAACATCTGCTATNTCTTTACTACTCTGNTCNGCGCCCATTGATTTCACGGNAACNCGGGANGGNTCAATTCCTTGCGCCATAAAGTATCTCTCTGCATATTTTGCACGAACCATTCCCATATCCTTAAACTCTTCTTTGCTTGCCCCGAGCTCTTCCTCCTTGGTATCCGCATGACCCGAGATAAGAACCGTTANTTGTGGATTAGCTTTGAGNTGACCTGCAACAAATTTCAACGCCTCCTTCGAACCCGCTGTAAAGTCTTTCTTACCAAAGCCAAAATATGCCACATGNGCAGCAACTTGCTCCTCAAGACTCATATTTTCATCAATATTTGCCGCCTTAGCATAAACCAAAGTTGAATATTCTTCCACATTGGCCATTTGNTTNGTGGCNATACATTGACATTCTTCTTCACTATCAATGAGCTTAACAGTAACATTATCCACATAATAATAAGCATGCTTAAGTGCCTCAACATCTGAAGTCTTTGGTTTTTTGACCGTTAAAAACTTAGTGGCTGAATTGGCGTCGAAGTTTCCAATGGTAATAAACTTCTCATAACCTTTCGCGGTATATATCTGGCATACCTTATCCCACCCAAAGAAACCTTGATGAATTCTGTTGTGCTTACCCCTGATAAGATTTTCTGATGCATTGATAATACCTGAAGGAGTAGTCGGGGCCTCTTTCGTTAAATAAGCACCAATGTTGTTACAGGCAAATTTCGACGATTCCGCAAGAGAAACATCAAACTGAATGCAATACTTCAGTCCCTTGGAAAGGGAGACATTACCTTTTCCCTTCAAGAACGGAATAGTAATATAACTTCTTAAAGAAGATTCTCTTCCTGGTCTGTAAGCCACAAATCCAGCATAAACTGAACCTCCCGTTTCCGATGTCATTTCGCTTCCAAAAACATTATTTGGTACGCCAAATTCTTTACCGGCACCATTCTGAAAAAGATCTGCCGCATTTTCTGTGGGAGAACTCACACCATTATCTAGAATTGAAATTGCACCTAGCTCAGTGACAGATTCATCTTCTTGGAGCTTTTCAAAAGTCATGTTTAGGATCTCAGAGGATGTTGACTTTCCACGTTTNCCTTTTTTCTGAGCTGTAATTGTTGTCATGCACAAAACAAGTACAAAGCTTGCGAGTATCGATAGATTAAATTTCATAGTTTTTTACAGTTTTAATGAATGCTTTTACATGGTCTGGTTTGATATCAGGATAAACTCCGTGACCCAAATTTACAATATGTCTCTGACTTTTAAAAGTGTTTAATAGCTGAAGCGTTTCTTGCTCAATGGAAGCCTCTGTGCCATAAAGTACACAGGGATCTAAATTNCCTTGCAGCGTTTTACGCTCACCAGCAAGAGCCCTTGCCTCCTCAATGCTCATATTCCAATCCAAACCAATAGTCGTACAAGACAAGTCCATGAGACTCGGTAAAGCGCTGTAGGCACCTTTAGAAAAGACCGTAAATGGTCCTTCTATGGCATTGACTATCTGTTGAATATAAGGCATCCCAAATTCTTGATATTGTTTATGTCCCAATATACCCGCCCATGAATCAAATAGCTGAAGTGCATCAGCACCATGATTCANCTGGGCNTTTAAATAAGCAATGGTAACATCTGTTATTCTCTGTAGCAATTCATGTGCCAACTTGGGTTTGGTGTAAAGTAATTTCCTTGTTTCAGAAAAGGTTTTAGAGCCAGAACCTTCGACCATGTAACACAAAATGGTCCATGGAGCACCTGCAAAACCGATAAGTGGNACACGACCATTTAATTCTTTTTTCGTAATGGATAAAGCCTGCAATACATATGATAAACGGTCTTCAACATCGATGTTTTCGTCCAGCGTCTTCAAATCAGCNTCATTGCGAATGGTATTTTCAAACCAAGGTCCTTTTTTTTCAATCATCTGGTAAGGAAGTCCCATCGCATCCGGAACAACTAAAATATCAGAGAATATAATGGCNGCATCTACACCTAAAAGATCAACAGGTTGTATTGTTACCTCAGCAGCCAGCTCAGGCGTCTCAGCAAGCTCTTTGAATCCGGAGACACTNGCTCGAACCGCCCGGTATTCAGGCAGTATTCGTCCCGCTTGACGCATTAACCAAACTGGATAACGCTCAATCTTCTCTCCTAGAGATGCTCTAAGGTATAAATCATTTGAAATCTTCATGAGGTGCAAATATATAAAGGAATACTTACCATTTTATGGTTGGAATATGATTCTTACGCAGATAATCGTTCGTCTTACTGAAATGCTTACAATCATAGAAACCGCGATACGCAGAAAGTGGGGACGGATGAACCGCCTCTAGCACTAAATGTTTGGAATGATCAATAAAATCTCTTTTGGCTTGTGCCTTTGCACCCCACAATAAAAAAACGAGATGCTGTTTTTCATTAGAAAGGTTTTGAATGACAGCATTCGTAAATTGCTCCCATCCGATACCCTTATGACTATCAGGCTTCCCTTCTTCCACTGTTAAAACTGCATTCAAAAGCAATACACCTTGTCGTGCCCAATATGTCAAATCTCCGTTTACTGGAGGCGCCTGTTGTAGATCATTTGAGAGGGCCTTAAAAATATTATTCAGGCTTTTAGGAAGGGGTTTAACATGTTCCTTCACGGAGAAAGACAAACCATGTGCATGTCCCTTAGTAGGGTACGGATCCTGACCCAATATAACGACCTTCACTTGATTAAAATCACATAGCTTAAAGGCGTTAAAGACCTCATCTTCCGAAGGGAATACCTTTGTATTATGATTCGAAAAAAATGTATTTAAACTATTTTTAAGTAATTGAAAATAAGTTTTTTGATACTCTTTACCTAATAAATCACTCCAACTATTTAATTCAGGTATAATCACTCGAAATTTATTAGCGCAGTCCAGAGGGTAATCTTACCATTATCCATTCGTGGCCAGACGGGACGAACAACATTATCTACTGCGGCGATATTTAAATAATCTCCAAAAAATACCGTTCCCGAAGGCTCGAAAGATTGCTCAGAAATCACCTCTTCATCAAAAGACTCCCCTCCATTTTTACTACTCGCCCATACAACATCTGTCGTCTTAGATTTTCGTGATTTTCGGTAATAGACAAAATGAAGATTCCCATTTGATGGATCAACTGTCATCCAAGTCAAAAAGTGATTGTACTGCGAACTATCCTTGTGGACTTGAACAGGTGAAGACCAGCTTTCTCCATTGTCCTCAGATTTAGAAAAAAGAACCGATGTCCTCCCCGTTTCCTCGTCTTCAATGGCCCAATTCAAATAGAGATTCCCATAATGTGGAGAATCTGCATTATGGTCACTAATGAAAACTGGTAGACCATTACTCCGGTAAAAATCAGGAACGTCAATCGTCCAACCCCCTTCATGTTCAAATAGCATTTGCTCCGTTGGTCTCCATGTCTGCCCTCGATCCAATGAACTTCGCAGCATGAGACCATGTGGCCCGGACCAAACGGTATAAAGCATTCCTTCTCTTCCCAATGCGGGCATTGCTCCTTCAACAGTATCATCTCCATCCAAACAATCTCCGCCTTTGATCGAAATGCGAACCGGATCGGTCCATGTTTCTCCATCATCCGATGATTTTGCAAAATGAATAAATGAGCTATCCTCGGGATTGGATGAGTTAT
>NYTQ01000112.1 GCA_002683585.1 Cryomorphaceae bacterium | reverse complement strand
TTTTTTTGATAATCAAAACTTATATAAATTAATTGACTCATTGGGTTTTGATTCCATTTTGGTTTTTAGTGTAGATCCAGACTCTGCTTTTTACCGAGTTTTTTTTGAATTTGTCGGTGATGGAAATGGGGATTATATCCTTGAGAGCTATAATGCTTTGGGCAAAGTATTCAAATGGATTGGACCAGTGGACAATATTTCACAGGGAAATTATAGGGCTTCCAGAAGTATTATTACGCCTAAGAAACAGCAGATGTTCAGCACAGGCCTCAAATGGAAGTATTCGAAGTCGAGCTATGTTGAGTCTGAATGGGCGCTTAGTAATATGGATTTAAATACCTATTCTAGCTTGTCTAAACAAGATAATGTAGGCTACTCAAACCGAACTAGATGGATGAATACAACTTCATTTGGGAAAGCGGATACGATTTCTTTTTGGTCACTAATTACAAAAGCAGAAATTGAGTACTTATCGTCTTCTTTTACTCCTGTTCAGCAGTATCGAGCGGTTGAGTTTGATCGGGATTGGAATACGCGTTTTAAGGGGTATCAGGGCAATCAAATTCTCGGGACATTAGGAACAAAAATAGCTCATAAAAAGAACGGTTCGATTTCATTAGATGCGCAACATTTTTCAATAGGGTCGGATTACAGTGGTCAGCGTGCATACTCAAAAGGAAATTGGAAACAAAAAGGTTGGGATGCGCAATGGGATGCAAGTTATTTACAGGCCAATGCGGAGTCTAAAAGTAGTTTTCTACGCCATAGATTAGATTTATCAAAGAAGCTAGGAGCGTTGAGAATAGGTTATAAGGATGACCACGAAAGAAACCGTTATCAAGATACAAGCTTTACTCTGTCCGCTCAGAGCTATGAGTTTTTCGACTATCAGTTTTATATAGCCAACCAAGACACAAGTAAAATGGAGTATAAGCTTTATTATCGCGAGCGTTATGATAGAAGATTAGAATCGGAAAGCTTTAAGAGAACGGCAATTGCCAAAACAACAGGTGTTGAGCTTCAAATTAATAATTTAAAGAACCAGAAGATTACTTTTTTGTCTGGATACCGTTCGCTAGACGTTTTGGATACAGTCGCTATGAATCAAACACCAGAGAATTCTGTAATAGGTCGCCTCGAATATACATTCAAGGCATGGAAAAATGCAATACAATGGTCTACATTTTATGAGATTGGATCTGGTCTCGAACAAAAACGGGAATTTCTCTATATTCAAGTCAATGACGGACAGGGTGTGTATACATGGATAGATTATAACGAGGACGGNGTAAAAGATTTAAATGAATTTGAAATTTCCCAATTTATCGATCAGGCAAATTATATTCGTGTNTTTGTACCTAGCAATACCTATGTAACGACATATTTTAATGAGTTCAACCAAACAATATACCTGAGACCTGAACGTGTTTGGTCTCGGAAAAAAGGATTGCTAAAAGTATTGTCCTTGTTTTCTGATCAGGCTAGGTTTAGGGTTAATAAAAAATCCAATGCTTTTCTAGACGGTGCGGTATTTAATCCTTTAAACAATAGGGTCGCCGACACCAATCTTATTTCTACTACCGCCTTTGTTCGGAATTCTCTCTTTTTCAATAGAACAGGCGCTATATTTGGTGCGCGNTATATATTTCAAGAGAATCAATCTAAAACNTTNTTGGCCTCAGGTTTTGATTCTAAATTGGCATCATTTCATGAGGTAAATGCACGGTGGAATATTACACCGAAATTTTCTGTGCTCACCACCGTTCAAGACGGAATAAAAAATACGATTGCCGATTATACCTCAGGAAGGGATTATTCGATCAACTATTCTTGGTTAAAAACCTCCCTTAGCTATCAGCCGAGTACTAATTTCCGCGTTACCCTTGATGGCAGGATTGTTCGCAAAATAAANGAGCTTCCTGTNGAAGGNGAATCATGTGACATANGTGATATAGGGACAACCTTTAAATANAACCAAACCGATAAAGGAAGTCTTCAAGGTTCCATCAAGTTATTAAAAATTGATTTTCAAGGAATCGAAAACTCAGCTGTTGGTTTTGAAATGCTTGAAGCGCTGCGTTCTGGCGTTAATTATACCTGGAGCTTTGGATACCAAAAAACAGTCTCAAAGAATCTTCAATTGACCATTCAATATTTAGGTCGAAAATCCGAGAATACAAGAATCATTCATACTGGAGGTATGGAATTGCGCGCTTTTTTTTAAAATCTTCGTAATTTAAAGGGCATTTTAAAATTTATGGAGGAATACGGAAAAATATTACTAATTGCAATGCCAACATTTTTGGTTCTNGTGCTTCTTGAGAAGCTCTATGGCTACCTTAAGGGTTCAGANACCGTTCCTNTNGATGATGCTGTGTCTAGTTTGAGCTCCGGTATGACAAATGTGCTTAAGGATGTTTTAGGACTTTCTATTGGGATTATTTCTTACGAATGGCTTTTTTCNAAGCTGGCANTTTTTAGTATTGAAAATACAGTTGCCGTTTATGCNATAGCGTTTATTGTTATAGATTTTTATGGATATTGGTCTCACCGATTCGCGCANAAGGTTAATTTATTTTGGAACCATCATGTCATCCATCACAGTAGTGAGGAGTTTAACTTGGCTTGCGCGTTAAGGCAACCAATATCTGGGATTGTTAAGTTTTTTACTTTTCTGCTTATACCAGCGGCTATTATGGGTGTTCCTCCTCAAGTAATTGCNATCGTTCTTCCTCTCCACTTATTNATGCANTTTTGGTACCATACAAGACATNTTGGAAAAATGGGATTTATAGAATATATACTCGTTACGCCCTCTCACCACAGAGTTCATCATGCGATTAATCCTGAATATTTGGATAANAACTTGAGTCAGATTTTTATTTTTTGGGANTTTTTATTTGGCACCTTTCAAGAGGAGTTAGACGAGGTTCCACCAGTATTCGGAATATCTCGACCTGCTTCAACTTGGAATCCTTTTAAAATTAATTTTCAGCATTTTTTTGTCCTTTGTAAGGATGCTTGGAACGCNAAAAGNTTAACGGATAAGCTNACCATATGGTTTCGACCAACAGGCTGGAGACCAAAGGGCTTTGACCAGCGNTATCCTTTGCATAAAATAGACGATGTTTACAGCTTTTCGAAATATAAACCTGTCTTATCTAAGTTTCAGCTTTATTGGGGGGTTACGCACCTTTTTGTGGTGATGTTCTTTTTATTAGACCTGTTTGCTCGTCTCGGATCACTTTCTTTNGCNCANATAATGGTTTATGGCGGNTATATATTTTTGACTATTTATTCGCTGACCGACCTAATGGACAAAAACAAGTGGAATTTTTTACTTGAAATTTTTAGATTTTCAGTGGCAATAGCTATTGGGTTATGGTTGGAGACTTGGTTTGGTTATTCAACTATTCTTTATTTGGTTTATGCTTATCAGATNATCGCCTTATTAATTTCCGTTGNCGTCTATAGAAATGAGACCCGGGGTAAACCCTCTGTGGCATATTGATGCAGACTTCTTTCTTCATTGGTGCGTTCTATTTGCTTTATCTTGCGCTTATCTTTTTTGGTTTCGAAGATCTGGCGTTTTATATGAAACCTTTTTTGGTCCCATCTCTATTNTTACTGTTCCCGTTCAAAAGTGCTTTCAGTGCGAAAAAAAAGCTTTTTTATGCTGTCTTGTTTTCAACGCTCGGTGATGTGCTTTTAATGTTTAGCGGTACTTTATTTTTTGTTCTAGGATTGACCTCTTTCCTCACCGCTCATTTGATGTACTTGATGATATTTAAATCTNTCAGAAGTCCAATTAGATTCAATTTAATGTATATTTTTTCATCGCTCATAATTGCNGTATATCTTTGCACCTTTCTTTCCTTTCTATGGCCGTATTTAGGCCCTATGANAGCTCCAGTTTTTATATATGCCGCTATTCTATCTATTATGCTTTGGTTTGCTATTCATTCAAATGCACAACATCCTTTTTCGAGGCTGCTGATTGTTTTAGGTGCGCTAAGCTTTGTTATTTCAGATAGTATGCTTTNCACAAGACTGTTTTATGGAACCTTTAAAAACGCTCACTTTTTTATAATGTTTAGCTATCTATTGGCCCAATTCCTTTTGGTATATGGAATTATTAGAACAAGNGGTGGTAAATACATTAAATAGCATGTATCAATGGCTTAATTAGTCTTTTTGGGATTCTACAATTGTGCTCATGACTTTTACNNACCCNTCATTAAACTTTTACTTGGTNACCAGTNTCACNTCAAGAAGGTATTTANTTTATACCAATTAGTGGNCCTAAATATGTTGTTACAATCAAGCACGTGATATCCAAATAAACCCAAATCAAAACCTTATTTTTGTTATATGTCAAAGAAAAAAGGGGTGGCTATTCTTGGTTCTACTGGTTCAATAGGAACAAAGGCGCTAGATATTATCTCTGCATATCCTGATTATTTTGACGTTCAGGTTTTAACAGGGTATCGTAATATTGATTTATTGATTCAGCAAGCGCTGAAACTTCNGCCCAATACAGTTGTCGTTGTAGATGAGGCGGAGTATAAAAAAGTAAGCGAAGCACTTTGGACAGCCGACATTCATGTATACGCAGGTAAAGAGGCCTTAAATCAAGTACTAGAGTCGGGAGAGGTTGAACTTGTGCTTAATGCGATTTCAGGTTTTGCGGGCATAGCACCAACGATTGCTGCAATTNATGCACAAAAGCAAGTTGCTTTAGCCAATACAGAATCTATTTTGGTTGCAGGAGAATTGGTTACTAAATTGGCCCGAGAAAANGGTGTGAATATTTATCCTATTGATNCCAAGCAATCTTCAATTTTTCAATGTATTGTCGGCGAGTTTCACAATAAAATTGAAAAGATATATTTAACTGCTCAAGAAGGACCTCTTAAAAATGTAGATGCAAAGCCAGGAATTGATTCAGCAAGTATGATGAGTGCTGGTTTTGCNGCAATTCAAGCTAAGTGGTTATTTAACCTNAAACCTACCCAAATTGAAATACTTATCCATAAACAGGCTGTCATTGATGGTTTTGTTCAATTTGAAGATGGAGGTTTGAAGACNCAGATGGTATTGCCGGATATAAAGCTACCTATTCAATTTGCATTAACCTATCCAGAGCGTTTTAAGACCAGCTTTCCAAGATTTAATTTTATNGAACATCCGGAACTTGACTTTAATGAACCAAATCCTGTGCTGATACAAAATATTGAACTCGCTTTTTACGCTTTAGAAAAAGGAGGCACATCAGCTTGTGTTTTGAATGCCACCAATGACATCGCTGTAGACGCTTATTTAAATCATAAAATCAGCTTTTCNGAAATATCAAAGCTTAATAATGATGTTTTGAAGGCATCAGATATTATAAAAAACCCAGCTTATGATGANTATTTGAGGTCTGATTATACAACACGTCAAGCTGCTTTAAAACTTNTATCATGAAAATAATTCTCTTTTCAGGCGCTTTGGTTTTTCTGCTGTTTTCGTGCAAACAAGCGGTAGTTTTAAAAACGCAACTACACCATTCACATTGTGGCGGAGCTCCCCCTACATCAGAAACTAGAAAGGGTTATCATACAGAACATAAAATGAATGTAACCATTGTAGGTAATAATGATTCTATATCTATGCCTATCGATGGAAATCGTGAAGTAAAATTGAGTCCAGGNAATTATCGTTGGTATCGGGGAGCCAAGTTAACCGAGACAAGGGATTTTATAGAGGANCTTAAGATGAGCTTAGATTCAAGCTTTGTACTTCAGGGTGGTGCAACTTGCATTGATGANTGGAAGAGAAAACCTGACGGAGAATTCTCAATAACTGCTAACACAGATACAATTGCACTAACACTTAAATACAGGTGTTACACAGGAATACTTCCTTTTCCATGTGTGAAATATTTGGGACCTATTTATCAGTAGNTTCGGCTATCTCTTTGTCTTTATATAANNGTTCAAGTTTTTGGTACGCCTCTCGAATGTCTGCAATTGGTTCTATAATTAGACGTAATCGATCCTGTTTTTGTAAAAGTCTATACCCCTTACCTTGGTTCGTTATTTCTTTTAATATTTCAGTAAATAGCGCTGATTCATAAAAAGGAGAATTGGNGTCAGNGATAAATGAACAAACCATTTTTTCAGATTTAATAACGAGTCGTTCAAGACCAATTTTTTTGGCCATCCATCTCAATTCAAATGAAAAGAATAATTCCTTAACCTGATCTGGTACGGGACCAAAACGATCGATCATTCTTTCTTCAAAAGCATTCAGGGCGTCTATGTTTTCAATATTATCGAGCTCTTGGTAAAGGCTTAAACGTTCTGCGACATCATTTACATAATTATCAGGTATTCTAACTTCGTAGTCCGTCTCAAATACGCATTCAGTCGCATATGTCGTTAACTGGTCGCTATTGCGCTCACTAAAGAGATCTTTAAACTCTTTTTCTCTGAGCTCTTTCATAGCTTCGTTCAGGATTTTTTGATACATCTCGAAGCCAATCTCTGAAATAAACCCGCTCTGTTCGCCTCCCAACATATTTCCTGCACCTCTAATGTCTAAATCCTTCATGGCAATATTAAAACCTGAGCCTAAGTCTGAAAATTGAACCAATGCTTCAAGCCTTTTTCTTGCTTCAGAGGTAAGCACAGTTGTTTTCGGAGCAATGAGATAACAGAACCCTTTTTTATTACTTCGTCCTACTCTTCCTCTTAGCTGATGCAAGTCACTTAGTCCAAAGTTTTGCGCATCATTAATAATGATTGTATTGGCATTGGAAATGTCTATTCCGGATTCTATGATCGTTGTTGCAATTAAAACATCATATTTTCCTTCTATGAAATCCATCATGTTTCTTTCTAATACTTTACCATCCATTTGACCATGCCCTATGCCTACTTTTACTCCAGGACATAAACGCTGAATCATTCCTGCAATTTCTTTGATGTTCGCTATGCGGTTATTTACAAAGAAAACCTGTCCGCCTCTTGAAACCTCATAGGAGATAGTGTCCCTAAGCATCTCCTCATTGAAGGTCACGATTTCTGTAAGTACTGGTTGTCTATTGGGTGGAGGCGTATTGATAATGCTTAAGTCTCTGGCGCCCATTAACGAGAATTGAAGTGTTCTTGGTATGGGAGTTGCTGTCAGTGTTAATGTATCAACAGTTGTTCTTAATGTTTTCAGCTTATCCTTGACGGAGACACCAAATTTCTGCTCCTCATCGATAATCATCAACCCCAAATCTTTGAATTGAATTCTATTTGAGACAATGGCGTGTGTACCAATTAAAATGTCAATCTGTCCTTTCTTGAGCTTTTGAATGGTTTCTGTTGTTTGCTTCGCGCTTTTAAATCGATTCACGTAATCAATATTACAAGGAAACTCTTTTAGCCTTTCTTTAAAGCTACGGAAGTGTTGTAAAGAAAGTATGGTCGTAGGAACTAAAATAGCTACCTGCTTGCTGTCTGCTACGGCTTTAAAAGCAGCCCGAATGGCGACCTCTGTTTTCCCGAACCCAACATCTCCACATATCAATCTATCCATTGGAGTTTTTGACTCCATATCTTTTTTCACATCTTGAGTCGCCTTATACTGGTCAGGTGTATCCTCATACATGAAGGAAGCTTCAAGTTCATTTTGTAAATAGGTATCTGGTGTAAATGCATAACCTGGTTGACTTCTTCTTTTTGCATAAAGCTGAATAAGGTCAAAGGCAAGTTCTTTTATTTTTTTCTTCGTTTTGTTTTTAAGGGTATTCCAAGTTTGTGTCCCTAG
>NYTQ01000111.1 GCA_002683585.1 Cryomorphaceae bacterium | reverse complement strand
AAGGTCAGAAATGTCTGACGTTTATGAAAAAACCTTAACGTCGATCAACGAAAAAGAGGTAATCAAAGGTACAGTCGTACATCTCACCAAAAAAGAAGCAATCATTAATATCGGTTACAAATCCGAAGGTGTAATTGCTGCAAATGAGTTCCGTTACAATCCGGATCTTAAAATTGGCGATGTTGTAGACGTATATGTAGAATGTAGAGAAGATAAAACAGGTCAGCTAATTGTTTCTCACAAAACAGCAAGAATGCACAGCGCGTGGATTCGAGTAAATGAAGTTTTGAAAACAGGAGAGGTGATTACTGGTCATGTTAAATGTAGAACTAAAGGTGGATTGATTGTAGATGTATTTGGCATCGAGGCTTTCCTCCCAGGTTCTCAGATAGATGTTAAGCCGATCCGTGACTATGATGTATATGTTGGAAAAAACATGGAATTCAAAGTTGTCAAAATCAATGAAGAATTTAGAAACGTTGTTGTTTCGCACAAAGCGCTTATCGAAGCAGAGCTTGAAGAGCAAAAGAAACAAATCATTTCTGGCCTTGAAAAAGGACAAGTTCTTGAAGGTATCGTAAAGAATATTACTTCTTACGGTGTGTTTATCGATTTAGGTGGTGTTGATGGATTAATTCACATCACAGACCTTTCTTGGGGACGCGTTTCGCATCCAGAGGAAATGTTGGAATTAGATTCTAAAATCAATGTAGTTATTCTTGACTTTGATGATGAGAAGAAAAGAATTGCTCTTGGATTGAAACAACTTCAGCCACATCCATGGGATTCTTTAGATACTGAAATGGCAGTTGGTGACAAAGTTACTGGTAAAGTAGTTGTCATGGCTGACTACGGTGCTTTCATAGAGATTGCAGCGGGTGTTGAAGGATTGATTCACGTTTCTGAAATGAGCTGGTCACAGCACTTACGTTCTGCACAGGACTTTATGAAAATTGGAGACTCCGTTGAAGCAGTTGTATTAACTTTAGATAGAGAAGAAAGAAAAATGTCTCTTGGAATTAAGCAATTAATGCCAGATCCATGGAGTAACATTGATACTAAGTATGCGGTTAATACGCAGCACACAGCAAAAGTTAGAAACTTCACAAACTTTGGTGTTTTCGTTGAATTGGAAGAAGGAGTTGATGGATTAATCCACATTTCTGACCTTTCATGGCAAAAGAAAATCAAGCACCCATCTGAATTCTGCAAAACTGGAGAAGCGATGGAAGTGATTGTTTTAGAGATTGACCAAGAAAATAGAAGGATTTCTTTAGGCCACAAACAGCTTGAAGAGAATCCATGGGAAGTATTCGAAGAGACTTTCGCTGAAGGGACTGTTCATAATGGAACCATCATTGAAATGAAAGACAAATCAGGAATTGTTTCTTTACCATATGGTTTAGAGGGAATTTGTCCAGCCAAGCACTTAAAGAAAGCTGACGGAAACAACGCGATAGTTGAGGACGTTCTTGACTTTAAGGTGATTGAGTTCAATAGAGATGCAAGAAAAATCGTTGTTTCACATATCAGAACACACGAAGAGCACTCTGAGCCTGCAACGAGTTCTAGACCATCTAGAAAATCGAACACGGGTAATCTAAACGCAATCAACAAGAATGCTGAAAAGTCTACACTAGGAGATCTTGACGCATTGGCTGAGTTGAAAGAAAAAATGGACAAGAAAAAATAATTCTGTCTAAAAAGAATAGAAAAGGGGAGCTTCTCCCCTTTTTTTTTTGAACCTATTTTCGTGTTTGTGTTGATAAGAGTTTAAAACCATTCACAAATAATGGAAACTTGAATTAATTTATATTGTAAATTTGTTCTTTGCTATGAGTGAAAGCACACTACAAGAAACAGTCAAAGGAATCTTTTCTGCTTATTTGGAAAAGAATGGACATCGGAAGACACCGGAACGCTTTGCTATATTGGATGAAATATATGGGCACGACGGACATTTTGATATCGAATCGCTTTACCTAAAAATGAAGAGTCACAACTACCGTGTCTCTCGTGCGACGCTTTATAATACTATTGAATTATTATTAGCCTGTAACCTTGTAAGCAAGCACCAATTCGGTAAAAACATCGCCCAATTTGAAAAGGCACATGGTTCGAAACAACATGACCATGTCATATGTACGGATACTGGAGAGGTTATTGAGTTTTGTGACCCAAGAATTCAACAAATAAAATCCACAATAGAAGATTTATTTGATGTAAAAATTCAGCATCACTCCCTGTATTTTTATGGAACAAAAAATAATAAAACTGAAGAATGAATTTGAATGTAACAGCAAAAGCTAATTCTGACTGTATGATATTTCATCTTCAAGGTAAAATACTAACCGAATCTGATGCAGAGGAGCTCAAAGAAGCTGTTTCGAACTTAAAATCATATAAGGTGGNTTTTNNTCCTTCAAANGNTNACACANATCAATTCAACNGGTATCGCTGTATTTGTNAAAACNATGACNAAATGNNGNATNGANAANGGTGACCTTTTAATTTGTNCACCAAANAANCTNATCTCAAAATTATTTGAGATTACGAAAATGAATGATGTTTTTTCCATGTATGATTCGGAAGAATCTGCTATTAACTATTTTAAGTAAAATTTGATGAACGTAGATGTATTATTAGGACTTCAATGGGGAGATGAAGGGAAAGGAAAGATTGTTGATGTNNTAACACCAAAATATGATATTATCGCAAGGTTCCAAGGTGGTCCAAACGCAGGTCATACTCTTGAATTTGAAGGNATTAAACACGTTTTACATACGATTCCTTCTGGTATTTTCCATCCAGAGGTGGTAAATCTTGTTGGTAATGGTGTAGTCATAGATCCAGTGATTTTTAAGCAAGAACTCGATAAACTAGCACCCTACAACGTTGAATACAAATCAAGATTGTTAATTTCCAAAAAAGCACACCTTATTCTACCTACACATAAACTTTTGGATGCCGCATCTGAAATGGCAAAAGGAAAGAATAAAATAGGTTCTACATTGAAAGGTATCGGTCCAACGTATATGGATAAGACAGGAAGAAATGGATTAAGAGTTGGAGATATTTTATCTCCAAACTTTCAGAAAAAGTATGATGCATTGGTAGCAAAGCATAAAAATATTTTGAGCCACTATGATGGATTCACTTATTCTTTAGACGAACTCGAAGGGCCATGGTTTGAAGGCATAAAGACAATGAAAGAGTTGGAATTTGTGGATAGCGAAATCTATATTGATGAAGCGATAAAAGCGGGTAAAAAAGTTTTGGCTGAGGGAGCCCAGGGAACAATGTTAGACATTGATTTCGGGACCTACCCCTTCGTTACGTCCTCAAACACGATTACTGCTGGAACATGCACTGGACTTGGCGTTCCACCAACAAAGGTCGGAAAGGTGATCGGTATTTTTAAAGCCTATTGNACACGGGTTGGAAGCGGCCCCTTCCCCACTGAATTGTTCGATAAGGACGGAGAAGATATGGGAAGAGAAGGACATGAGTTTGGCGCAACTACTGGTCGCCCAAGACGATGTGGCTGGATTGACTTGGTGCAATTGCGTTATTCAATCATGATCAATGGTGTTACGGAGCTTTGCATGATGAAAGGAGATGTACTTAGTATATTTGATGAAATCAAAGCATGCACAAAATATATTATTGATGGAAAAGAGGTTAATCATTTTCCCTTTGATATAAACGATAGTGAAATCACTCCGGTATACGAAAATATACCAGGGTGGAAAAAGGATTTGACACAACTTGAATCGCTTGACGATGCCCCTGACACATTCAAGGCCTACGTAGATTACCTNGAAAAGCAATTAAATGTGCCTATTCGCGTTGTATCAGTCGGACCTGANAGAAAACAAACGTTAGCNAATNCTTAATGANTTTAGAAAAGCAGATTATACATTATGCGCTTTTCGTAAGCGCATTTTTTTTGAGCCATAAATACGTGGCCCAAGAAGATGTGCTTAAATTGCTCCCCGGGTCCAAAAAAGCCAACTATTTTGAAGAAAATGACTTGCTAAAACTAGAGGGAGATGTCAATTTTGAATACCAACAAAATACAATGTTTTGTGATAGCGCTTATTATTTTGAAAAAGCACAAATTGTTCGTGCTTATGGAAATGTCCATATTATAAAAGAAAAGCTCAATATTTTCTGCGACTCTGCTTTTTTTGATGGAATAGNCGATAAATCAAAACTCTGGGGCCGTGTAAAAATGAGGGATGGTGATTATAAACTAACAACCGATAGCATTGAATATGACTCGGCATCAGGAAGAGCCACATACAGAAACCATGGAGTCATACAGAAAACAAATTCTAAAGAACGCATCACGAGTAAAATAGGTTACTTCTATCCGGATACAAAAAACTACTATTTTCAGGACAGTGTAAAATATACAAATGAGTCTTTGACAATGACAACAGACACNCTTCAGTTCAATTACGCTCAGCAGAAAAGTTACTTTTTTGGCAAAACAAAAATNAAGAAAGACAGCGCTGATATTGTTTCTTCTTATGGTTGGTTTCACACCAAAAAGAATTTGGGTTATCTCCATGGAGATGCCATGTTCAAGGATCCAGAAAAAACATTATTTGCAGATACGATATTTTATAATGACAGCCTGCAAAAAATTGAAGCCAAAAAAAATGTTCATTTTACTGAAGAGAAGAACAATATTCGCATTCAATCAAATTACCTACTAAANGACGAATCTAAAGACGAGACNTTCGTCTCAGAGTGTGTTTTAGCCGAACTCATTCAGGAAGGTGATACCATTTATATTCATAGTGACACGCTAAGCATTCTACCTGACACAACGCAAGATCACCAAAAAATATTCGCCTATCATGGCGTGCGTATTTTCAACGCACAAATTCAAGCGAGCTGCGATTCCTTGTCCTTTATTCAACTTGCTGACCTAATGACACTCTATTCATCTCCAATCATATGGTCTGATAATGCAGAGCTAAAGGGAGATTCCATNCATATTCATTTAAAAGACTCATTAATTGACCATATTGATATTTACGACAATTCTTCGGTCATCATGGAACTTGACTCTGGCAGCTTTTACAACCAAATATCCGGGAAAGATATTATCGCACTTATGAAAAAGGGGAAACTTGTTCAAACTGATGTTTATGGTTCTGCAACAAGCATCTATTTCCCTGAGGATGAAGAACAGACAGATAGCTTAGTAACGATTAAAAGAATGGGATTAAANAAACTTGAGGCCTCAACACTTACAGTTCATTTAGATAGTGGTGAAGTTACAGGGATCACATACAGGACGGAACCCACAGGTGTCTTTTATCCAATTGATCAGATAAATGATAAAGATAAATGGATTAAAAATTTCAAATGGAACCCTATGCTGAGACCAAAAGACTTCTATACGCTAGATGATCATTAAGGCTAATTAATCTCCGTATCCTCTTCGTCCCAACGGACAACCCGCTTTACCCCCTCTACTTGCTCGAATTCACGGGTAAGCTGCTCGAGGTGACCTGTGTCGTATACTAGCACTTTAATACGTCCTTCAAATACACCGTCGTTCGTGTCAAAAGAAATACTTTTCATATTGATGTTAATCTGATTAGAAATAATCTCCGTTATTCTATTCACTAAACCAAATTGATCAATACCAATAATTTTAATGGCTGCTACACGTTCCACCATGTCATCAGACTTCCATCTCGCCTTAATACAGCGGTAAGCCATTTTTGACATCATATTCACAGCATTTGGACAATTAAAACGATGGATTTTTATCCCTGAAGAAACCGTGATAAAACCAAAAACTTGATCTCCTGGTATGGGATTACAGCATTTTGCCATTTGATAATCAAAGCCCTTGAAGTCATCTCCAATACGCAAGGTTGCTTTCTTGGGGTCCATCGTGACAAACTCAGACTCATAATCACGTATACTCTTCTTTTTCCGCGCAGAAGGCTTTCTCTCTATTTTGAACAAACCATTCATTTGATCAATCTCCCTAAGCTTGGTCAAATCAATTTTTCCCTTTGCAACCCTGAAATACAGTTCAGTGATTGTGGGTACACCAAAATGTTTTTCCAGAAACATAAGGTTTTCGGAACCCATTCGCAGATTGAACTGCTTGAACTTGCGTTCTAAAATCTCTTTACCATCTTGAGCGATTAAATTACGCTCTTCATTTAAAGAAGATTTAATTTTTGATTTCGCACGAGCAGTAACAACAAAACGAAGCCATTCATCTTTTGGTCTTTGTTTTGATGAAGTAATGATTTCAAGTTGATCTCCATTTAGTAACTCATATGAGAGCGGCATCAATCGATTGTTTACTTTAGCACCAATACAAGAACCACCTATATCCGTATGAATATCATAAGCAAAATCAAGAATAGTTGAACCTGTTGGCAAAACACGCAATTCGCCCTTAGGCGTAAATACATAGATTTCCTCATTGAATAAATTCAATTTGAAATCATTTACAAAATCAATTGCATCTGCATCAGAAGATTCTAAAAGATCTCGAATCTCACTAATCCATCTGTCAAGCTTATTTTCCTCATTGGCGGCCTCCTTGTATCTAAAGTGGGCAGCAAGACCTCTTTCAGCGATTTCATCCATTCGTTTAGAGCGAATCTGAACCTCTACCCATTTACCCTGTGGAGACATGACTGTAGTATGCAACGACTCATAGCCGTTTGCCCTAGGCGTAGATATCCAATCTCGTAACCTTTCGGGACTAGGCTGATAAAAGTCTGTAACGATACTATAAATCCGCCAACAATCCGGTTTTTCAAGTTCAGTTGGCGTATCTACGATAATTCGAATTGCGAATACATCAAATATTTCTTCAAAAGGAATGTCTTTTGAATTCATCTTCTTCCATATGGAAGAAATTGATTTTGTTCTTGCCTTAATGTTAAAAACATAACCCTCATGTGCCAAAGCCTGCTTAACGGGTGCAATAAACCTTCGAATAAATCTTGTTCTAACCTCTTTTGTTTTGGCTAGCTTATCCTCGATGTCAATATAAGCCTCAGATTCACAATACTTCATTGAAAGATCCTCCAATTCGGTCTTTACTGAGTATAAACCGAGTCGATGTGCAAGAGGAGCGTATAAAAACTTTGTTTCAGAGGCTATCTTTAACTGTTTATCTGAACGCATACTGTCCAATGTTCGCATATTGTGCAAACGGTCAGCAAGCTTAATAAGTACAACTCTGAAATCCTCAGATATTGTCAAGATCATTTTACGAAAATTCTCGGCTTGTATTGATGCATTAGCATCAAAAACATCAGGAATCTTTGTAAGTCCATCGATAATTAAACGAACCTTAATGCCAAATAAATCCTCTACATCTTCTAATGTGATATGGGTATCTTCAACTGTATCGTGAAGCAATGCACAAATTACTGACGTCGGACCAAGCCCCATCTCTTCTGCACAAATACGAGCTACTGCAATTGGATGATAAATATAAGGCTCACCTGACTTGCGTCGCATCTCTTTATGTGCATCTAAAGCAACATCAAAAGCCTTTCGAATGAGTTTTGTTTCCTCTTTATTACGGTCCTTTAAGGCACGCATTAAGCCCCTAAACGCATTTAATATTTCTTTACGTTCTTGCTCCAGTTTTGATATGGACTCAGCGGGTACGATGTTCATTTAGATAGAAGGTAACAATTTTGAGGTGACTTCTCCAAATCCTATACGAATTTTATCATTTTTACAGAACCCTCTCATCACAACCGTGTCTCCATCCTGAATAAATTTTCTTTCCGTTCCATCCGCCATTGCAACAGGCTTGGTTCCCTTCCAAGCAAGCTCAAGCATTGATCCATAAGAATCGGGCGTA
>NYTQ01000110.1 GCA_002683585.1 Cryomorphaceae bacterium | reverse complement strand
ATCGCCTTAGAAGTTGGTATTATGATTGGCTCCTTATCTACCTTAATCACCTACGATAATACTGCCGATTCCATTTCAGATGTTTTTCTTTGGGGTATGGTCATGAGTGCTCTCGCGCTTGTTTACTTGCTATGGCATAAGCTAAACCGCCAATCNGAATTTTAATTCTTCAAGTACCTTTTAATNNAATAATGACCCAAATAGATGAGAGGGGTTAGCAGAATCGCAATAATGATTTTTAGTACATAATTTGTTGGTGCGATCGTCATGAAATCNACAAAAGANAAAGAACCCGGAAGAACAAAACCAATATATAAAACAATATATGAGTCGATCAATTGAGAAACNANTGTACTNCCTGTACTNCTNAGCCAAATAAATCGATCTCCTGTTTTTGATTTGATCCATGAAAACAAAGAGGCATCTAGNAATTGAGAAACTAAAAANGCGCAAATGCTACCAACGATTACCATTTGAGCTTGTCCAAAAACCTTATTGTAAGCAGTATCATCTGAAAGATTTGATCCGGGAATGTTTACAGCAGGAATTTCCATTGAAAGTCCTACAATCAAAAAACAATAGGCAATTAAAATTGCCGTAATCCAGCTTAACTTTCTGACCGCCTTATATCCATAAAACTCATTCAAAAGGTCTGTAAGCAGAAAAACAACGGGCCAAGGTAGAATACCAACAATTGTTACAAAAGGACCGAATTTACCTCCGAAAAGATTAAACTCAATAGGAATCTCAATTAGCTTATTGCTGATAAGCTCGGCAGTAACAGCATTGGTTATAAATAAACCGGCCAAAAATACAAACAACCATTGTTTTCTACCCAGTATAACTTTATTCATCTACTTGNATATTTAAAAACCAACATAATCGAGACGTTTTGATTTGATGTAACGTGGAACATAGTAGCTATGGTTATTAAAGGTATCTATGCGAATACCAGTCCTTGCCGCNTGGATAAATTGTATGACTCCATCAGNAGTGTCNACAACCAGCGCAACATGACCGACAACTCTCGAATTTAAATTTCGTGCTTTGAAAAACATTAAATCACCTGGTTGCAGGTTTTTAAGCGTTACCGTTGTTCCTAGCTCTGCCATACCATAGCTAGTTCTGGTCAAACTAAAACCAAAACCTCTGAAAACATAATTNATNAATCCTGAACAATCAAAACCAGAAGGGGACATTCCGCCCCAAACGTATGGAACACCCATGAATTGCTTAGCGTATTTAATAATCGCGTCAGATTTTTGCTCAATAATCGAATCGATCTCATTATCNGAGACAAAAGAGCTATCGTTATCTCCAATGCNCGTTTGTGCTGTTATATGTTCAAGAGAAACAAACAGAATTAGAAATAAAAAAATATTTTTAGACAATATAAACCGCATCAAGAGTGCAAAATTATAACTATTTTCGATAATAATTTAATATCAGCCGTGCCAGTTATTGATACACAACATCTTANCAAACTATATTACAGCATTGGAGAGCTTGCCGAAATGCTTGATGTAAATGCTTCACTTTTAAGATTTTGGGAAAAAGAATTCAAGCTGAAAGTTTCGAAAAGGAACAAAAAAGGCAANCGCTTATATTCAGTAAAGGAGATTGAAGAAATCAATAAGATATATGCCCTTGTTAAGGTTCAATTATTCACATTAGATGGAGCTAAAAAAGCCATTAAATCGAAAGATAAAAGCCTCATTTTTGACGCGAAGCTAAGTGTGGCATCCAAATTAGATAATATAAAAACAAGGTTATTAAAGTTAAAGTCTTAGGCTAAAGCATTCTCCCAGGATCTACCCTTCCCAGTTCACAACGATCTTTGAACAAACGGTATCTATATTTTGAGACAATATTATAAGCGAGGTCCCTTATACCTTTTGGGATAATCCAAAAGANCAAAAACCCANTAAAATACCATTTAAGATAAGGNATCAAAGACAAAGCTGCGGTTGATCTATCATANATTCTTCCTGCCTTAAATAAATAGAAAGTCGTCATATCAATATGATCAATACCTTCTTTCTGTAAAAAAGACCTAGCGTGTTCCCCTTGGAGTGCAGAAAAGAAAAGGTTTTCATTTCGCTCTTGCNTTAAAATAAAGCGAACTACTCTTGAGCATAATGGACAAGCCGCGTCATAAAATATGATATCCCTCATAGTAATTTCTTTAGCCTGTTTTTGAAATAATCAGCTGCAGGAAGCATTCGTGAGCCATACCAGGAAAACATCTCACCATCTACAAGAACNATTTTGGAATGCGGAAAGCGAGATTGGTACTTTTCCTTATGCTTTTCTTCAAAAGGGAAAGGCTCAGAACTTAAAAAGACATAATTAGGATCGCAATCGCCCAAGTCCTGAAGATCTGGGTAACGATCAAGATGCGCCTTGTTCTTGAATCCTAATGTTTCGATGATGCTACTTATAAAAGTGAGCTGACCAGACACATAAGATGGTTTATCCCAAATAAAATATAGCACAGAAAGGTTCTGACCTAAATTTCTAAGGGGACTNTAAGCAAGCTCAAGATTCTTTACCAAATNATNACAGGCCTTTTCTTTCGATAATACTAGTCCTAATTTTTGTATCATTTCTATCGCATCATTAAAGCTNTTGACATCGCTCATCCAAACAGGAGCAAAANCATCTAGTGCCGATATATCATCCTTTGTGTTTTCTTCTTTATTGCCGATAACAAGATCAGGCTGAATCGCCTTAATCCGCTCAATATTTATGCGCTTGGTTCCTCCGATNCGCTCCTTTTGTTCAAACCAACTNTTAGGATGTATACAAAACTTAGTNATACCAACCACCTCTTTTTCAAGNCCTAAGTAATGTAAAAACTCAGTGAGCGAAGGAACTAAAGAGACAATTTTCTGTGGTGCACTGTTTATGCGGACATTACGGTTTAATTGATCAATAAATGTTCGCGTTTTCATGCTATGACATGGCAGATATAATATCATATCTTGTTACGATATGCATCGCTCCAGAATCTGATTCAACAAGAACAGCTGGNGTGTTTTTATTAATAAGCTTACACAATTCATCGACCTGTGTTCCACTTTTCACAATNGGAAAAGCAGCTCCCATAATGGATGATATCGGTGCGTCTCTAAGCTCCGGTTGATCAACCAAGGTTTGGTATATGACACTATCATCAATTGAGCCAACAAATTGATTGTCTTTCATCACAGGAATTTGTGAAATACCAAACTTTCGCATTTTGGCAATTGCATGAGAGACAAGCTCCTCAGCAAAAACCGAAACCAAGGGTTTATCATCNTGGTTTTTAACTAAGTCTTTGGCCGTGAGAATTTCTTCTTCTAAAAAGCCTCTTTCACGCATCCAATCGTCGTTGTACATTTTGCCCACGTATCTACTTCCTGAATCGTGTAACAAGACCACCACCACATCGTCTTTTGAAAAATTTGCCTTAAGCTGTATAAGTCCTTTAACGGCAGCGCCACAAGAGTTACCGGCAAATATACCTTCCTCACGTGCCATTTTCCTCGTATATATTGCAGCGTCTTTATCCGTCACTTTTTCGAATCCATCAATCACACTGAAATCTACATTTTCAGGCAAAATATCTTCACCTATGCCNTCGGTGATATAGGAGTAAATCTCATTTTCATCAAATATGCCCGTTTCGTGATACTTTTTAAAAACAGATCCATAAGTGTCNATACCCCAAATCTTGATGTTAGGGTTTTTCTCCTTTAGGTATTTCCCAACTCCTGAAATCGTACCTCCAGTCCCCACTCCCACTACAAAATGTGTTATTTTACCNTCTGTTTGCTCCCATATCTCTGGACCAGTTTGCTCATAATGTGCAACGGCATTAGAGGGATTATCATACTGATTGACATACCATGAATTAGGCGTTTCTTCTGCAATTCTTTTGGATGTAGAATAATAAGACCTAGGATCTTTTGGATCAACATCTGTTGGGCAAACGATTACCTCAGCTCCTACTGCACGAAGAATATCAAATTTTTCCTTAGACTGTTTGTCCGTGGAAACGCAAATCAGCTTATACCCTTTTACAATTGCAGCTAAAGCTAATCCCATACCAGTATTACCAGATGTTCCTTCAACAATAGTTCCGCCCGGTTTTAGTCGACCATCGGCCTCAGCATCCTCTACCATTTTAACGGCCATACGGTCCTTCACAGAATTACCAGGGTTAAAAAACTCAACCTTTGCCAAAACCATAGCATCAACTTCCTTCATTAACTTATTCAGTTTAACTAGTGGTGTATTACCTATGGTTTCTAGAATATTATTTGAAATCTTCATTTATTTTTCTTTGTGCAAAGTTAATGATAAAGTAGAATTTAGACTCAGCGATAGCGCTCAATTATTATATCTAATACTTAACTTAGAGGGTTATGAATTGTCAAATACCAAAAACGTTCATCCTGATATTCTTTTTATGCGCATTTTTCGACTGTAAATCGCAAGAACGGGTTATGTGCCAAATACTGCCTACGCCTGTCGTTTATAAAAGAGTTAAAGGCAATTTATACTTACCATCTTCAATTGCAATCAACAAAAAAGAGTGGCCAAAAGGCACCTTGGATCAAATGGAGTCAATACTCAATATATTTCATAAGATTCAAATAAAAGATACAACAGGAAAAGCATTTATTAGACTTCGAAAACTTAATAATGTACCCACTGATTTTTATTCTATATCCGTGGGTGATTATATATTTATATCCTACTCAAATAATAAGGCCCTCTATTACGCCATGCAATCTCTTGCACAGCTCATAAAAACGGAGGATGAAATAAAATACATACCGAAATCATTCGTTCAAGATTACCCAAAATTTAAATGGCGCGGCCTTCATTTAGATGTTTCCAGGCATTTCTTTTCAGTTGAGGAAATTAAAAAATACTTGGATTTGATGGCCATGTATAAATTCAATACATTTCATTGGCACCTCACAGATGATCAAGGCTGGAGAATTGAAATTAAGGCATACCCTAAATTAACAAAGACTGGCGCATTCCGAGATAGCACCTTGATCGGTCATTACACAGACAACCCAAGACAGTTCGACAAAAAAAGATATGGGGATTATTATACCCAAGAGCAAGTAAAAGAAATTATAGCGTATGCCAAAGAACGATACATCGATATCGTACCGGAAATTGAGATGCCTGGACATAGCCGAGCTGCCTTAGCAGCATATCCTGANTTTTCATGTTCTGGAGTTAAGCAAGAAGTGCCTGGGATATGGGGAGTGTTTGAAGATATTTATTGCACAAAAGANGAAAGTTTTCAATTCGTCACAAAAATATTGGAAGAAGTTATCGGCCTATTCCCAGGAAAATATATTCATATCGGCGGAGACGAAGCACCCAAGTCAAGATGGAAGGACTGTGAAAATTGTCAAAATGTAATTNAAAACAATGGATTAGCCGATGAACATGAACTACAAAGCTATTTCATCACTAGAATTGAAAAGTTCCTCGAGAAAAAAGAGAAAAAACTTATAGGTTGGGATGAAATTCTTGAAGGGGGTCTTTCCCCCAATGCGACTGTTATGTCCTGGCGTGGTTTTAAAGGAGGAATTNCAGCTGCTAGAAAAGGGCATTATGTAGTCATGACTCCTGGATCGCATTGCTATTTTGACCACTATCANGGTAAATCGAATGAAGAACCATTGGCAATTGGTGGGTATACACCCTTAGAAAAGGTATATGAATTNAATCCTATACCTGAAGAGTTAGATGCCGCGCAGGCTAATTACATACTTGGGGGNCAAGCAAACTTATGGACTGAATACATCAAGGATTTTAAACATTTGGAATACATGGCTTATCCCAGAGCAATTGCCTTGAGCCAGGTACTATGGTGTAATGAAAAGCCGCCGTATGATGACTTCTGCAAGGTTTTATATAACTCACACTATAAAAAACTATCGTTTTTAGATGTGAATTACGCTAAATCAAGCCAACGTGCTTCAATAATAAGTCAGGCACACACAAAGGGGATTTCTCTCAAACTAAATAGCCCAGATACTTCTGATATTTTTTATACGACTCTTCAGTCTGAAGTTCTGGACCAGGCGATTAAATTAAACCTTCGGNTTGGAGAAGAATTAATTATAAAGAGACCCGAAAAACATGTCATCGAGACCAAAATAAAATTTGAAAGTAAGAACACCTCACTTACTTCAGAAATGAACTTTACCAAACACCATGCNTTAGGAGTTCAAGTCAATTACCTCACAAAACCAAATCCACAATACAATTATGCTACTAACCTGCTCGTTGATGGACAAAATGGAACTCGGCCCTGGCGCGGACATCAATGGATCGGTTTCGATACAAGTTCCATCGTAATGGAAATCACTCTACCCGAAAAAAAGAAAATAAAGGCACTTGAATTTAGCTTTCTTGAATCTAAGGGATCATGGATATATTTACCACGGGAAATCCAGGTATTCAAGATGAGTAAACGCAAGAAGAAAATCCAAAGTCTGAGAAACATCAATGAGGAGCACACACGTCTAAAAATAAAAAGAAGAATAAAAAAGCTTCGTATTCAAATAAATACCTTTTCAAAGATACCTACAGGACTTCCTGGTGCGGGACATACACCTTGGACTTTCTTGGATGAAATCGTATTTCATTAACAAATATTGGATACCACAGGTTGAAACTAAACCAATTTTAAACCTTTCCTTTCATTTGATGTTATTATTTTTGCACAAAGCACGTTATGTCAGAAATCAACTGGGACTCCATAAAAACATACGAAGATATTACTTTCAACTACTGCGACGGTGTCGCACGTATAGCATTCAACAGACCTGAGGTCAGAAATGCTTTTCGTCCAAAAACAGTAGACGAAATGTTGGATGCGCTTATTATTTGTCATGAGAGTCAAGAAATAGGAGTTGTTTTAATTTCGGGAGAAGGTCCATCTCCAAAGGATGGTGGATGGGCGTTTTGTTCTGGAGGAGACCAGCGTGTTCGTGCACCAAGGGGTTACAAGGGAACAGACGGCGTGAGTAAATTTAACATATTAGATGTTCAAAGGCAAATTCGTTTTATGAACAAGGTTGTGATTGCCGTAGTCCCAGGCTGGGCCGTTGGAGGTGGTCATAGCTTACACGTTGTATGTGATTTGTCCTTAGCCTCGAAAGAGCATGCTATTTTTAAACAAACCGATGTAGATGTTGCAAGTTTTGATGGAGGTTTTGGATCTGCTTACCTTGCGCGACAAGTCGGTCAAAAGCGCGCGCGAGAAATTTTTTTCCTGGGTGCTAGCTATTCAGCCCAAGAAGCATTTGAAATGGGCATGGTGAATAAAGTTGTNCCNCATGANGAATTAGAGCAAACNGCATTTAATTGGGGNCAAGAAATCCTAAAAAAGAGTCCNACTGCCATCAAGATGTCTAAATTNGCTTTTAATCTTATTGATGANGGACTNGTCGGNCAACAGGTNTTTGCNGGNGAAGCAACTCGGNTAGCNTANATGACNGATGANGCGNNTGAAGGAAGAAATGCATTCCTTGAAAAAAGAGATCCTAATTTTAAACAATATCCTAAATTTCCTTAAATGTCAATACGCTCACTAAAACCCAACGGACTTTGGAATCATTTTGCAGATCTAAATGCTGTACCTCGTCCATCAAAGAAAGAAGAAAGAGTCATTGAATTTATGATGAACTTTGGTAAAGAACTTGGTCTAGAAACCACTAAAGACAGTATTGGTAATGTCATAATAAAAAAACCAGGGAGTTTGGGCATGGAGGATAAAAAAACAGTTATCCTTCAATCCCATTTAGATATGGTGCATCAAAAAAATGGAGATACCACATTCGACTTTGATAGCCAGGGAATTAGTATGCGTGTCAAAGGGGATTGGGTGGATGCAGACGGCACAACACTTGGTGCAGATAATGGTATTGGTGTGGCTACAATAATGGCAACACTTTCAGCAAAAGACATCGCACACCCTCCTTTAGAGGCATTATTTACAATAGATGAGGAAACGGGTATGACCGGTGCGAAAGAAATGGATGGAAGTCTCTTTAGCGGAGAAATACTATTGAATCTTGACACCGAAGATGATGACGAGCTCTCCATTGGATGTGCTGGTGGTATAGATACAAACACATCATATACCTGTGAAGGTATTACAACACCAGATAATTATAGCTTTATTCAAATAGATATCAAAGGTTTGTTAGGTGGACACTCAGGAATGGATATTGATTCAGGACGAGGGAATGCCAACAAATGGATGTCTAGAATACTATGGAACATCTCGAAAAAATCAAAGGTATTGATAGGTTCATTTGACGGAGGAGGTCTGAGAAACGCTATTCCCAGAGAAGCTAAATCGATTATTGCAGTTCCATCAGTTGAATTAACAAATGTTCAAGCCGAAATTGAAGGGCAGGCCAAAGTGCTTCATAGTGAGTATAAAAGCATTGAACCCAACATACGAATAACATTTGCAGCAGCGGAGTCCATGCCTGAGGTTATTTCTAAAAAGGATTCAAATAAGATTATTAATACCTTGTGCTGTGTTCATAACGGTGTTTTTCGAATGAGCCCAGACATTGCTGGCTTGGTTGAAACATCCTCAAGTTTGGCTAGAGTGCTCATTGAAAATAATGAGTTCACTACCCAATCCCTGCAAAGGAGTAGCGTTGAATCAACAAAGGACGAAATTGCCATGACCATTAGGTGCTCATTTGAAAGCATGGGTTGCAATGTTACACAAACTGGGGATTATCCGGGGTGGCAGCCAAATCCAAATTCAGATATACT
>NYTQ01000109.1 GCA_002683585.1 Cryomorphaceae bacterium | reverse complement strand
GATTTTATAGAAGAATCTTTGGGCATACGATGTTCAATTTAAATGAAAAGAAATAACACAATAAATCGAGAGCAAATTTAATTGAAATACTACGATTTGGGCTCAATTATGTAAAATGTTTATACACAAGTTTCCACCATAATGTTAATTAAACCATATGAACGAGCAAAAACAGGAACGTATGACCTAATTTAGAGGCAATGTATTCAAATTTAATTAGAGAAGGGAACGTAACTCTAGAGTACTATATTGAGGGTTCAGGGCAAAATACCCTGGTCTGTTTTCATGGACATGGCAGAAAGGTGGAAGATTTTTTGTTTTTGGCCAAAAAAGACCGGAAACTGATATTAATTGTACTTCCTCACCATGGAAAATCACAATTTCCGAAAGAAAGAATCGAAAACCAACCCTTGGAAATCGAAGAATTCAACTCAATATTTACAAAAATTCTTGAAAAAGAGGCAATCAATCATTTTCATTTCATTGGATTTTCACAAGGTGGAAGATTTGTTCTTTCGCTTCTGCCCTTATATAAAGATCGACTAAAATCTGTTCAAGTAATTTCTCCCGACGGAATGGACCCGATGAGCTTTTATAATCGAACCTCGCGTTTACGTTTGGCAAGATTATTATTTCAAAAATGGGAGCGTTCCCCAAAATCATTTATTAGAATTGCAAAATTTGCTTTCAAACTAGGATTAGTAAGACCAAAAGTCTTCGCCTTTATTGAATTATTTGCAGGCAATCAAGAACAATTTCAAAGGGCGTCAAGAACTTGGCGAGGATTCAGAAATATAAACCCTGACTTCAATGCAATCTCTTCGTTACTGAACGCTAATAAGATCTATTTTAGGGTGATTATGGGTAAATATGACCAAGTCATTAGAACCCAACAAGCAGTTTTGTTCTTAAAGCAATTAGGTTTTGCGGAAGCTTTGATCGAAATTGAATGCGGACACGACTTCTTTAAGGAGGGTAATCATTTTCGGTTAAATGAAGCTATTAAAATATAAAAAAGGCACCCGAGGGTGCCTTTAAACTTATAACCAAATAATCTTTTACAAATCGAGATTATTTCTTTTCATTTACTTCTTCGAAATCAACATCTGTGACCTCATCTTGAGCATTTTCTGCACCTTCTCCTTGTGGCTGACCCGCATTAGGATCTCCGCCCTCTTGATTCGTTGCATTGTACATTTCCTGAGATGCTGCTTGGAATACATTGTTCAACTTTTCCATTGCTGGTTCAAGATTCTCAATATTCTTCGCTTCAAACTCCTTTTTCAATTCTGCTAAAGCATCTTCGATAGGTTGTTTTTTATCTGCCGGAAGTTTATCTCCATATTCCTTAAGCTGTCTTTCAGTTTGGAAGATTGTAGAGTCTGCCTTATTCACAACCTCAACCTCTTCTTTCTTCTTTTGATCTGCTTCAGCATTTGCCTCAGCTTCAGCTTTCATTCTTTCTATTTCCTGATCAGATAAACCTGAGGAAGCTTCAATCTTAATAGATTGTTCTTTTCCTGTACCCTTATCTTTTGCAGAAATATTCATGATTCCATTTGCATCAATATCGAATGTTACTTCAATTTGAGGCACACCTCTAGGCGCTGCTGGAATATCGCTGAGCTGAAATCTACCAAGAGATTTATTGTCATTCGCCATTGGGCGTTCACCTTGAAGCACATGAATATCTACAGAAGGCTGATTATCGGCTGCCGTAGAGAAGACCTCAGACTTCTTGGCTGGAATAGTCGTATTCGACTCAATCAATTTGGTAAATACACCACCCATTGTCTCAATACCAAGAGATAAAGGCGTTACATCTAGCAACAACACATCTTTCACCTCTCCAGTTAAAACACCACCTTGAATCGCTGCACCAATGGCAACGACCTCATCAGGATTTACACCTTTAGAAGGTGCCTTACCAAAGAAGTTCTTCACTGCATCCTGAATGATTGGAATTCTCGTAGAACCACCTACGATAATTACTTCATCGATATCACCTGCAGATAAACCAGCATTTTTAAGTGCAGATCTGCATGGCGCAATTGTTCTTTCTACGATTTCTGAGATTAACTGCTCAAATTTTGCACGTTGCAATGTTCGCACTAAGTGCTTTGGAACACCATCAACAGGCATAATGTAAGGTAAGTTGATTTCCGTAGAGGTAGTTGAAGAAAGCTCTATTTTTGCTTTCTCGGCTGCTTCCTTCAATCTCTGCAATGCCATAGGGTCTTTTCTTAAATCAAGACCTTCATCTTTCTTGAACTCATCAGCTAACCATGAGATAATTGTCTCATCAACATCGTCTCCACCAAGGTGTGTATCACCATCAGTTGACAATACCTCAAAAACACCATCTCCTAGCTCTAGGATAGATACATCATGTGTTCCACCACCAAAGTCAAAAACCACAATTTTTTGGTCTACACCTTTTTTGTCTAGTCCATATGCCAATGCTGCTGCAGTTGGCTCATTGATAATTCTTTTAATTGTTAGTCCTGCAACTTCACCTGCCTCTTTCGTGGCTTGACGTTGCGAGTCATTAAAGTATGCAGGTACAGTAACTACTGCCTCTGAAACTTCCTGCCCCAAATAATCTTCAGCTGTTTTCTTCATCTTTTGAAGAATCATTGCAGAAATTTCTTGTGGAGAGTATTTACGATCATCAATCTGAACACGAGGTGTGTTGTTTTCACCTTTCACAACCTTATACGGCATTCTGGCTACTTCTTTTTTACAATCGTCAAAGCTAGACCCCATAAATCTCTTTATAGAGTANATTGTTTTGGTAGGATTTGTAATGGCTTGTCTTTTGGCTGGGTCACCGACTTTACGCTCACCGCCTTCAACAAAAGCTACAACAGAAGGTGTTGTTCTTTTACCTTCTGAGTTCGCTATAACCACTGGTTCATTTCCTTCCATGACCGAAACACACGAATTTGTGGTTCCTAAGTCAATTCCTATAATTTTTCCCATGTTATTATTTTTTTCTACACTATGTCAATTAATATGCCACGGTGAAAAAGAGGGATTTATTATGACAAAAAAGACAAGCGTGAATTATAAATATGTCTAAATGTCATACTTTCTGACAAAAAAAGGAATAGAGAGATAAGCTAAGCGTTTGCTAATGTAGGATGATTTTCTGCGTATGCAAGGCTCCATTTACTTCACAGGAAACGATGTACATGCCTCGTTCATATGCGCTAAGATCAAACTCATTCTGCATATTTAATAGCTCTGAAGACAAACGTGTTTTCCCACTAACATCGATAATTCGCAATTGGGCATCAGTGTAGAAGGATTTCAAAAACACTTTTAATTTACTGTTGGTTATGTTTATATCAACATCTTGCTTCGTTAATTCATTCACATTCGTATTTGAATTACCAACGCTGATTGGAAATCCACCTTGAGAGGCGTCATATCCATAGGAGTGCAATNTAATTTGACTTCCATCAGATAGAACAGAAACCTCAATCCAACCTAAATGTCCACTTCCNCCAATGTCAAACATAGCACCGAGGTATCCCTGATTTCCAAGAAACGCACCATATTGATAAGGTAAACTCCCAATAATNCCGGTATTTACGGTAAGATCGATCCCTANTGCATAGCTTGTATCTGAGCCGTACTCCTGAAAAACAGTAAGTTNATCGCCAGTATTGAATAATGAAACGTCAAAAGCTGCCGTTTCCAGGGAAGTAGCACCAGCGGGCTTCCCGTTTTCACAACCCATAAGCGCACCAGAGCCTTCATAAGTAGCTGGAAGACCTGAAATAGTAGTATCTCCGCTCAAATCTTGAACCAAAAAATAAAATTCAATTACTCCGTCACCATTAAAATCGAAGGCANAAGGTTGACTNGATGCATCNATAATTATTTCCGGAGAAAAGGTATTACTGATTACCTGGGCTTTTGCATTACCAAAANTGATAATGAAAAGAAGAGATAAGATTGACAGTGCGNAATTGTATTTATTTTTCATGATTTGTTTGATTTTTCTCGAAATTACAAAAAGGACTTGAAAATTCAATCATCCTTTTCTACCCTGATACTTGTCTCTTTATCAAAATGAATAAAAATATTGGCATAGATAATTTTAGATAAAGCAAATATCAGGGGACTCAACGCTACAATTAAAACGGTAAGAATTGTAATCTGGGTCCAAACAGATACATCACTAAAAAACCAATTTGCCCCACCCCAAATAGCCACAAATATAACTACGCCAAGTGCATAAGAAACATACATAGCACCAAAGTAAAAACCTGGTTCGGGTATATAGTTTACTTTACATTTAGGACACTCATTTCGGACATTACCAAGTTTTTTCAGGTCATAGACGTGAGATTCAAAAAACTGACCTTTCAAACATTTAGGACAACGTAATTTAAATATGCTATATAATTTTGGAATCATAACGCGGCAAAGATAAGGAATCTAGTCCTCTTTAAACCCTGATATCAAGAGCTTTCAGATTATTATTTCAGGTGATAATTTCGTATATTGAAATTCCAAAACTAAACTATGAAAAATTTTTATTCACTATTAACTGCTATTGTACTGAGTCTGAGTGCTTACGGACAATGCACGACTACAGATGCATCGGGTTGCGAATGCGCCGATGGAACCAACAACTGCCTCTTATTACCTGATATCACTGCGTCTTGGCAGGGAATTGCTGATAACGGATGGATCGAATATCCGCAAAGTGGTGCAGGACAAAATTTCAACAATCAAGGGCCGGACGATGGCCGACTCCGCGTAACGGGATCTACCCCAAATGTAGGTCACGGTTCATTTACCGTTCGCGGTCAAGATAACGATGGAAACCGCGCTTTTATTTGTGGGTCGGATACCATTTATGGTGTGAGCTCATCTGGGTCTTTTACCTGTCCTAATGGAGAAGAAAACCCCAAACAAATGCTCTTGCAGCGAGTATATAAGAAAGATGGAAACAGCATGACCTATGAAGATACATGGACAGGAAGTATGACTTATCATGAGAGCCATGGACACAATCATGTTGACGACTGGTGTGTTATGACCTTAAGAATTCCGACCGCCGATCCAAATCCATTAAATTGGCCAATCGTTGGAGACGGTGCAAAAATCGGGTTTTGCTTAATGGACTATGGTCAATGTGGTACGAACGCAGGAAGTACTTACTACGGTCATTGTAGAGATGATAATACGACCTATAACGTCGGTAATATAATGACAAACGCCAATTTCTCAAATTGGAATTTAGGTGGTGGTAGCTATGGTTGTTCAATTGTAGAGCAAGGTATTTCTGCAGGATGGACTGACGTTTACGGATATTGGCTTGATGGGATGTGGATCAATATTCCCGAAAATACTTGTAACGGAGATTATTACATCGTAATGGAAGTGGATAAAAATAATTATTTCCAAGAAGAGAATGAAGATAATAACTTCACTGCAGTGCCCGTAACTTTAGAATTACAGCACCCTGCGAACTCAGGAGTGCTTCCAACCATTAGTTCAAATGAGTCAAATAATTTGTGTTCTGGGCAAACAATTACCTTGACAGCAACTGCCGGAACAGAATTCTTGTGGTCTACGGGTGAAACAACGCAAAGTATTACCATAACCGAACCTGGTAGCTATACCTGTACTGTTACTAATTTTTGTGGCTCGAATACCTCTTTGCCCTACGCAGTGACAACAGCTGTTCCGAATGCACCAGTTGTAGCGGATGCAATAGCATGTTCTGGTGACTACGTTGGTTTAGAGGCAAGCTCAACAGGTGATGTGGAATGGTTTGATGACGATGGAAACTATTTGAGCACTGGAAATATATACACCACAAATCCTATAATGGAAAACACAACATTGTGGGTACAAAATACGGATTCATATACCGAAACTTTGAACGCAGAACCTTATACAAACGGAATTGGTGGTGGTGGTTTTCTATCTTCGACGCAGGGAATTATCTTTCATGCATACACACCTTTTACCCTCAAAAGCGCCTTGGTTTATGCAGATGAAGGTGGAAGCGTCACGGTAGAACTTCAAGATGAAGATGGTACAACCTTAGAAACATTTACTGAGACAGTACCAGCTGGTGCGAGCAGAATTGATCTTAATTTTAATATCTCTGTTGGATATAACTACCAACTGGTTGCTACAGATTTGCCTTCAGGAGGGCTCTACAGAAATAATAATTCGGCAACATATCCCTATATTTTAGAAGATATACTTTCCATCATAGGTGCTTCATCAAGTTCATCGTACTACTACTATTTTTATGATTGGGAAGTTGAGACGGAAAACGGAACATGCACAAGTGATTTAGTTTCAGTAGAAATAACGCTTGGTGACCCTAATGAACCTGAGGCAAACGGAACCACGATTTGTGTAAATGAAGTTGCTCAATTAAGTGCNACGGGAGANGGTACATTNAATTGGTTTGACGCCGCTGGAACTTTATTGGGNACTGGTACTAATTTCTATACGCCAGCTTTGACAACTTCNACGACCTTCTTTGTTCAAGCTAGTGAAAATGGCTGTACAAGTAGCTCTGTTGCAGTGGAAGTTATCGTCGAATCATGTGCCGATTTGAGTGAACTCAATATCGAAAATACAATTGGTATAACACCAAATCCGTCTAACGGAGTTTTTGTAGTCTCTTATGGGATCTCGAAAAAGAGCAAAGTAGAACTCGAAATTATAGATGCTGCTGGTAAAAGAATTTACAAAAGAAAATTCCAAGATGGAGCTGGTACAAATGCGCATGAAATTAGTTTAAAAAACATAACTGACGGAATGTATACACTGCAGATTAAATCAGGAGCAGACATACACGCCGAAAGACTCATTATAAAGAATGACTAATTGCAGGAATTACTCTGCCATTGTAATTTTTATTGTGCTTGCCTTAAAAGGGCAAGCACAATTTGTAAATAGCTATACTGTAGATAACTCACCGCTTCCTTTCAATACAGTGAGATGTTTAGAATATAGCAATCAAAAACTTTGGATTGGAACAGATTATGGTTTGGCGAAATTCGAAAATGAAACAAACTGGACCATCTATAATTCAACCAATAGCCCACTCTGGAATGACAACATTAGAGCATTAAAAAATGATGGAGATTCTCTTCTATGGATTGGAACAATACAAGGTGGTTTATTCAAATTTGACGGTGCAGAATGGGTGAATTATACGCCTGAAAATTCTGGTATTGGGGATTTCCTTGTTCGTGCGATCGAAATAGACCAAAGTGGTCATATATGGGTTGCAACCACGGAAGGTCTCTACATGTATGATCGAAATACATGGATGTCTTGGACGAGTGCTAATGGTTTACTTTCAAATAACATTTCAACTATTTGTGCTGGTTCAAGCACAAAATACATAGGTAGTATCAACGGTGGGGTTTTATATTTCGATGCATTAAATAACTTTACAAACCATACGATCATTAGCTCAGGTCTTCCCGATAATTCTGCATTAGATATCGAAATAGATTCAGAAGGTAGACCCTGGTTTATTTCTCCTGCTGCTGGGCTAGTTGTAGATCTCGGAAACGGAGGCCCGTGGGACTCTTTCAATGCAGTCAACTCTGTAATGCCCGCGAATAGTCTTCTTTGTCTCACACATGGTGCTCAAGGAGAAATCTACATTGGCTCTGAATCTAATGGATTGATTACCAAAATAGAAGAAGAATACCTACAATTAAATACCGAAAATTCAAATTTAACCGATAATCACATTCTATCAATCGAAAAGGGAAATAACCAAGATTTATGGTTAGGTACATATAACGGTGGTCTATGTAAAATAGAAACGATCCAAATGAATCATCTATCTGAGCAGAAGGGTTTTCAAGTGACTCCAAATATAATTAAGTGTGGACAGCGACTCAATTTTTCACAAAATATCAATGCTCAATATGAAATTTATACGCTTCAAGGAAAAATAATTCAAGCAGGACATTTGAGTAATCAAAATTATTTGGAAATATCTGCTCCTAAAGATTCTGGATGTATCTTTTTAAAAATAAACCACAATGGCTTCATTGGTATTAAAAAAATAATAATCAATTAAGGATTTAACCTCGCAAAAATGTTTTATACTGTTCAAAAAGCAAGTCTACAGCCCTCCCTGGGGATAGCTTTCCTTTCGTGAGCTCGTTTTCTAATTGATTCATATATTTCTTTAATTCAGGATCTTGATCAAATTCATTTAACATCAAATCTGTTAAATTCTCTCGCAAAAAACGTGCATTTTGTTGTCTTCTATTTTGAATATAAAAACCATTGCTGACAATTGAATTAAAATAGCTTTGAACTGAATCCCAGGTTTCATCTAAGCCCATTCCATCTAGGCTACTTGTTGTCAATACATTGGTAATCCAATTGCTCTCTTTGGATGGAAATAAATGTACTGCATTGGCATAAGCTCTTGCAGCCAATTTAGACGCTTTTTCATTGCCCGTATCCGCCTTTGTGATCAAGATAGTATCTGCAAGCTCCATAATTCCCCTTTTCATTCCCTGGAGCTCATCCCCAGCTCCAGCTAAAAGAAGCAGTACAAAATAATCAACCATACTATGCACCATCGTTTCAGACTGTCCAACGCCAACTGTTTCGATAAAAATAACATCAAAACCCGCCGTTTCACATAACAACATAGCCTCCCTAGAGTTCCGCGCTACACCACCCAAATTGCCCGCAGCGGCAGTTGGACGTATAAATGCATTGTCTTCTTGGGAAAGGGTATTCATTCTTGTTTTATCCCCAAGTATACTACCTCCTGTTACATTTGAAGAAGGATCGACGGCGAGAACAGCTAGCTTATGACCAGCATTCAATATTTGCGAACCAAAAGCTTCAATAAAGGTGCTCTTCCCTACACCGGGAACACCTGTAATACCTATACGCCAAGATTTCGATTTTTCGCGCGAACATAGCTCGACAAGCTTACTGCTTTCTGCTCGAGCATTGGGATGGGTGCTTTCAATTAGCGTAATGGCAGAACTCAATGCCTGCTTATCTCCTTTTAATAGCAGAGGGTATAACTCATCAGCCTTAAAAGATTCTAGTCTTTTCTTTCTAGATGAAATCCACTGATCAATTTTTTTATTTGAAGACATAAGTTGGTATCTATTACCGAAGCGATGGATTTTACAATAGCTTCCTACTCTACTAATTTAGTATAAATATCCTCATACATGGGCAGCACTTTTTCAATACTGAAGGCCTCTGCTTGTTTCAAAGCGTTACTTCTAAACGTTTCTAAATGATCATTTGATAACATACGAACTAAGTTTTGAGACATCTCTTGAACATCTCCGACATCTGATAAAAAACCAGAGAAACCATGCTTATTTACCTCTGGAATACCTCCAGAATTACTGGAAATCACAGGAACTCCCATGGACATCGCCTCCAATGCTGCCAGACCAAAGCTCTCTGTTTGGGAGGGCAATAAAAAGGCATCAGAAATCGCAAGCACATCAGAGGTATCTCTAATTTTTCCCAGAAAAAGAATATGCTCACACAATGAAAGCTCTCTGCACAATAACTCACAGCTATATCTTTCAGGACCATCCCCAACGAATAAGAGTTTCGCAGGGACTTTTTTAATCGTTTCAGCAAAAACGCGAATCACATCCTCCACCCTTTTCACTTTGCGGAAATTTGAGATATGGCTCACAATTTTTTCATCCTGTGTAGCGTATAAGCTTCTATTTATTTTACTATCACTTCGTCTTTTATCCAAAGAAATAAAATTTGGGACAACGGTGATTTCATTTTGAACATTAAAATGTTTCAGTGTATCCTCCTTTAAACTTTCAGAAACAGCAGTAACCGCATCTGATTGATTAATACAAAATGTAATGACAGGTTCAAAAGAAGGGTCTCGCCCGACCAAAGTAATATCAGTACCATGAAGCGTAGTTACATACGGAATTAAAATTCCATATGTTTGCAAGATTTGTTTGGCCATAAAAGCTGCAGAGGCATGAGGAATGGCATAATGTACATGAATCAAGTCTAGCTTTTCATATTTTACCACATCTACCATTTTACTTGCTAGCTCAGTTTCATAGGGCTGAAAATCAAAAAGTGGGTAATCAGAGACTGAAACCTCGTGATAGAATACGTTTTTTGTAAATCCACCAAGGCGCACAGGTTGAGAATAGGTTATGAAATGAATCTCATGTCCCTTTTTCGCTAAAGCTTTCCCTAACTCTGTTGCCACCACTCCGCTCCCACCAAATGTTGGGTACAATACAATTCCTATTTTCATTCTATTTCTCTTTTTTAGTTCCGATTGGGAAAAAGAAGTTGATCCTATATATTATTGGAAGAATACGTTGCGTACCTCCTTCAGCATTCTTAATTCTGATTGCATAGTTCGGTCGAAACGGACTATTTTCAGCATTGACAACATCATAGAAAATACCCAAGTTGATTCTTACCTTGTTATATAATTTTGAAAATCCTCCTCCTATGAAAAGTGTTGCAATCCAAGGTTTAAATTCACCTCCAGTTTGGCTAAAGTTGAAAGGTGTTTTAAGTAATTCAAATTCTACACCTCCAAAAAGCGCATCCTTATAACGTGCATGGGCAAAAAAACCTCCACCGTAAATACTTGCACTAGAAGGGATGTCAGTTGCCAAACCGTTATATAAATAATTCCATGTTCGATGATATCTAAAGGAGGGCCCAACGGCAAAGTTCTCATTTAAAATGGCTGCATATTTAAAGCCTGCTCCCATTGTACCACCATTTGATCCTGCACGGGCAGCAAATATTTCAACACCTATTTCAGAACCGTCAAACTCAGTTTGGGCATGAGCTGAAAACAAGCATAAAACGAAAGTTATTTGAAAAAAAGTCTTCATTGTTAAATAGTTTTTACAAAGATACGATGTTTTGGGCCTTTGGAATTATAACCCTTATTATCTTTGTTAAAAATACACTATGCAGCGCTTAAACGGAAAAGAAACCGCAAAACAAATCAGAACTGAACTCAAAGACAAAGTTTTGATAAGAAAAGAAATGGGTAATAAAACGCCACATTTGGCTGCTGTTTTGGTTGGTAACGATGGAGGCTCTTTATCTTACGTTACTGCAAAAGTAAAAGCCTGTGAGGAAATTGGGTTTGAAAGTACCTTGATTCGATTTGAAGATACCGTATCAGAAGATACTCTATTGGCGAAGGTTCGTGAACTTAATGACGACGAGGCTATAGATGGCTTTATCGTTCAGCTGCCCCTGCCCAATCACATCAATGAAACAAAAGTGACAGATACCATTAGTCCAAATAAAGATGTTGATGGATTCCACCCCATGAATTTGGGAAACATGATGCTAAATCTACCAGGTTTCCTTCCTGCAACACCAGCAGGTATTATTGAGCTTATGCGTCGCTACAATATTGAAACCTCAGGGAAGCATTGTGTCATTATTGGCAGAAGCAATATTGTCGGAACACCACTAAGTATGATGCTTAGTAGAAATTCTAATCCCGGTAATTGCACGGTTACACTGGCGCACTCGAGAACAACAAACCTCAAAGAGCTTTGTCTTCAAGCAGACATATTAATTGCCGCTATTGGTAAACCTAACTTTGTCTCTGCAGATATGGTAAAAGATAATGCAGTCATCATTGATGTTGGAACCACACGCGTAGACGATGCCTCCCGAGAGCGAGGATGGCGTCTTGTAGGAGATGTAAACTTCAATGAAGTAGCACCTAAATCAAGCTTCATTACCCCTGTGCCAGGAGGTGTTGGACCAATGACCATTGCCTCTTTAATGATGAATACCCTAAAAGCGATGGAGCTCAATGGAAAATAATACGACCTTTAAAATCAATGGTGAATACATAGAGCTTTTAGCACTCCTCAAAGCACTTGGAATTGCACAAACAGGAGGTCATGCAAAGATGATTGTGGATTCCGAAGAGGTCACTCGTAATGGAAATATTGAGCTGCGGCGTAGAGCAAAATGCGTAAAAGGAGATCTTATTTCAATAGGCGAACAAAAAATACAACTCACGTAAGAACGCTATATCTATTTTAGATAAAAATAAAGCAGATTAATTGATTTACTCTGATTGTCGGGAAGCTTCAGTTGCTTGATAGATTCTCAATACTAACAGTCCAAAAGTGACGCTAGAAATGATTAGCGCAATATTAGTAAGTCCATTGGTCGCAAACGATAACCTTATCAGGATAGTACAAATAACAAAACCTGTATTGCGGATAAGTTGGCTATATCGCTCTGTATATTGAAAGGACAACAGGAGTATAAAAACATCAGCTAAAATAAGAATGGTAAAGAATTCATTGTAGAAAATTGAATTCAAATGAAATGAA
>NYTQ01000108.1 GCA_002683585.1 Cryomorphaceae bacterium | reverse complement strand
GCGCTGCAACAGCACGCTTGCTGCTCACTGTTTTCAAGTCACCAATTTGGATGTAACCGTCTTTTTTGATCAAAAAATCAAAACTGCCAGCACAGCTTTTTAAAGGATCAACAACGCGGTACTCAGTCGCAAGTATTTCTGCACCGTCAAAAAACTGCTGATCTAACAAAGCGTTTATCCACGGTGCCCATTTTTCTGGCACAGAAGGCTCTTTAGCTTTCAGATGCTGATCAAGCCAATCATGGATGGTTTCACCTCTAACAGCCCAACCATCTGGCCCGTCTTTGTACTTGTCAATCATTGCTTGCTTAAAAGGCTCCATATCAAAAGCCAGTACATCAGAAACGTTGTGTGCTAGCCACTGATTGCGCAGCCTGTACCGGTGCTGCTTTTTGTAAAATTCAAGCTCTGCTATCGGTTCTAGCATCAAGGGGTTCCATTCCAATGGCATAAGGGCCATAATCTAATGGCAAACCGATCATAGGCCAATGCCTGAAGAACTTGAACCAGTGACAAGCAGCTACGTGCGGGTTGACCCTAGAGTCATTTTTGAGGTTGATCGCAAGAAACCAATTGGCGTGACACGCGTTGGCTGGGTCAATCTGCTGCTACAAAAAGCAATTGCATCAGAGCCTGAGCCTTTAGCCCGTGACTAATCTCAATGCAGAAGAGCGAGCTTTTGACCTTCTGCAATGGGTGCCTTATTCGCTTCTGTCTGAATACGACGAAGACGAAGCAATGTGCGGTAAATACAGCGCAATGCAAAAGCAACGCTCAGACGCTGCGTTAGATGCATGGGATTTAGAACACCCTTATGAATCAAGCGAAGAGCTGACATCTTTTCGCGAGTTAAGACGCCTTGGCGTTTACACCGACGACGACTACTTTTCACCATCACTGGCCTCTGATGCCTTCTACAGAAAAACCCTTAAGCAGCACACCGCCACTTCAACAAGCGTTAACAGCCCTAGCCCTACACGCCGAAACATTGATCCAAACCGAAAGGGAACGGGATTGGATGCCCCTAATGCGAAACAAGGCTTTCGATCTCAGCGTCCACGACGACGCAAAAGATACGGAACTTAAGGCATATCTTGACGCTGCTGAGCGTCGGCTTCAGAAAGGCAACGTTTATAGGGCTGGCCAACAGCTACAAGCTACCGAATCTGTGTTCCTGCTTGACGGCATGGTCAAGCTTGGCGAGTCAAACGTCATTATCGGCCAGCCAAAGGTTGGCAAGTCATCGTTTTCTACTGGATTGATTGCTGCATTGCGCGATCGTGTGCCGCAGTTTTTAGGTCGTGATTTGTCAATACCTAACGAACGGATGCCTGTTCTTGTATTTGGCACAGACCAAAGCGAAGGTGATTGGCTTCATCTATTACGCCGCGAAACTTTGGTTGCAGAAGATCAGACGCTTAAAGCTGATTCAGTTGATTTCTTCTGCAGCATGGAAACTGGCGAGCAGTACAACTTTACGAAAGACGGCATTCGTCGGATGCGTGAAGAAATTGAAAAGCATCAATTTCCGTTGGTAATCATCGACTCATTGAGTTCAATGATGGAGCCGACAGGCATTGAAGAAAACACTTCTAGGTATGCACAACCGATTCGTAATGCTATTAGCCAATTGAGAAAAACAGGGGCAACGCTTCTAGTGATTCATCACTCTGTCAAAAGGCCAACAACATGGGACTGGATTACAGAGTGCCGAGGCAGCAGCTCGATCAGCTCGGTGTTTAGCTGGGGCGTATTAATGCGCTGGGTTGCACAAGAAGAAGACGGTTTAGCCCGTATCGACAAGCGCGTGGGATTTGCTGGCAAAGGTCGAGGCGGCAATGAATCAGGTGGTGTGATGGGGCAGTACCTGCCTGAAGGTGGTTGGACTTATCTAGATGGACTGGAAGAGGCACAGAAAGTTGAAAGGGCTGGGCAACGCATCATGGAACTAGGCGGCGTTAGAGCATCGGTCTTTGACTACCTAACTTTGCGTACAGGGCTTAACGCTGATGTTTCTGTTGAAGAGCTTGCTACAGAGCTAGACAAACAAAAAGGGCATGTCTCGCGTGAGCTGCGGGCACTAAAAGCAAAAGGGCTGTCGATTCCTGTTCGGGCAGAAGAAACAGGTTCAAGGCCACGGATTTATTGGATGGCAAGCCCTGCTGCCATGGAATGGTGCCTGGGAGGCTCAGAACCGGGATCTAACCGATCTATTGGATCTTTATCAGTTGAATCCATTAAATCCAATAAAATTAACTCCCAGGACGATACAAGCGTACTACCCTCTAATTCAATAAATCCAAAGACCAAAGTCGAAATCCGCAGGGGTGACGAATGGGCTAACGGGTTTATTGTTCGCGACGGAAGCAACCCCGACAAAATTTCAGTTGAAAAAATCGGGAGCCCCATGGTGACCATCAGCAACCTGCGCTGGGAGCTAGACGTTCGCCCTTGTCAACCTGAGCCTGTTAAAGCTCAGCCAACTGATTCATTTGATTTCTAATGCCTGATTGCAACCGCACGTACCCTGTCCGGGTTGATGTCCGCTTGACTGAAGAAGAACGCGACGCCTTAAACGCTGAGGCCATGCAGCGCGGTATCCCGCGCCAAGAACTGCTACGGGCTCGTGTACTGAGCGAAGCAAATCAACCCGCACCAATTCCTGAGATCAAGCCAGTCCATTATTCGAAAGGTCGGGATTCGATTGATGCCGCGGTAGCTGCTGTAAATCGTTTGTACAACGTCAACAGCCGAGATGTAGAAAAGATCGTCTGTACTGTCATCTGTGCTTTAAACGCAAAACGCCGTTGATGTGGCCAACGGGGTATACCCATGGTATGATTTAGGCATGGGAGAGATTCCCACCCTTCACCAAGGTTTTTAATGACCGTTACAGCAGAGCAGTTAACCCTCCAGACCAGCAAGCTCGAACTCAATCAAATCATTTGTTCTAGCTACGGCTACAACATGACGATTGTTGATTATTACGTCGTTGCTCGCATGACCAAGGCCAGTGTTTGGCTTCGTCCTATCGGTCGCATCGTTACTGGCGATGACGGTAAAGGCGACGGCAAAGCAATCCCAGACACGTCTGTACAAGCTCCAGATTGCAACATCTTCCGTAAGCGCATTCAGCGCTACGACAGCATCGAAGGCATTTCTGACAGCATCAAGTATTTCCGCATCTGGGATGGTCGCCCTCAGTACCACAACACCTGGGACTGATTACATCAGCCCTGGAGACAGGGCTTTCTTTTCTCTTGCTTTTACACCATGCTTGGTTATCACCACACCTGGCTTAATTTATTTGATGAATTTCAAGCCACACAAGACAAACTAGAAGCAAACAACCTCCTTAAGCTTTCTCGCGTGTCTTCTCCTACCTATTACGTCGAAGCTTTCCTTGATGAAAACCTCGAATGGACCGAATACGCCTACACAGAACGCGAACTCCAATCTTTGAAAAATGATGCTATTGATTGTGGCTTCACATTCACTGTTGAAGAGGTAAGCAACGACTAATCATCGTCGGGGCGCCTGATGCCTGGTCTCACACAGCAGGCTGAAAGCTATACAACACTCATGGCATTGAGGAAAGCAGGGCAGTCGTAATTGGGTGGTGCCTATTACGACTGATCAAGCCCCCGACACCAATTCACACTCACCTTCATCGTCATCTTCATCATGGCTAAAGAAAAAATCGTTTGCTTTTACAAGCGACCTGCTGGACAACGATCAGACCTTGTAATCCTTGAAGTCAAAGCCCCACATGAGCTAGCAGGTGAAACAGTCATCTGTAACTGCTTCAATCAAGAATGGATTACTGAGCTGACATACGGCACAGAGGTGCTTGTATGGGGGCCACCAAAGCAAGGTCGAGAAGGCGATCTCCTTGCTGATGCTTGTGCAGATATTCTGCAACCGCATTTCACATCAGTGGGAACAACTATAGATGCGATCACGATTAAAAAATTAGAAACTGAAAACACTAAATACTTTGAAGAAAGACGAGTCAGCACTAAATTAAAAGGGAGGGCAAATATCAATACGTTTCTTGCTCTTGCTAGCAAATGTCCTGGGGGTCATCAAGAAGCAGGACATCTACTCATCGGATACGCTCGTTTAGTTTTAGATGAACTGCATTACACTGCTGACGCAACAGTCATGTATCAACACATGCGAAATAAATTAGTAGAAGCAGGCCAGCCAACTTACTCTTAGTAACCGTTCATAGGGGTTGTGCTTATGCCAACCCCTACAACAACAAAAGTCTTATGGCTATTGACGAAACCCTGCGTATGCAGCAGCGTATTAATGATCTAAACGTTTTTCTTCTCTATGAGCAACGACTCAAGCTTGCCTATGCCCGCAGCCAGAATCCGCAACCTAAGCGATGGCACAGTACAGATAACCCTTGGAGATCAAAAAGGATGGGTGACTAGCCATCACTTGATCACTCCTAAAATTCATCAAATGCAGAAAGCTTGGCAACGAGCTAATCAACATTTGCATTCATAAGCTACGCTATCCATCAAGCAGCTTTATTTAGCTTGGCATCAATCAAGTCTCTCAAGCCAGATCATAAAAATGCACGGCGCAGAACTGATCGGTCTTCACAGCTAATCCAAGAATCATTGCAACGTTACGGTGCTGCTCGCAGCATTGTCATTGATGAAGAGAACCGTATCCTTGCTGGCAATGGAACGGTTGACGGCGCTAAAGCAGCAGGTATTCAAAACGTACGCATCATCGAAACTGATGGTGACGAAATCATTGCTATCAAACGCACTAACCTTTCAGAAGAACAAAAAATCGGTTTAGCTCTTGCTGACAACCGCACTTCTGATCTTTCTGAATGGGATCAAGAAATGCTTCATACGCTATCGCAAGAGCATGACATCAACGATTGGTTTACCCCAGAAGACCTTAATTCCATCACGGGTGATCCTGTTTCTGAATTAGAACCACCCCAAGATTTTGACGAAGTAGACGACGACATCACTACCGAACATCGCTGCCCATCTTGTGGATACGAATGGAGTGGTAAATCATCTTGACTGTTATAGATAAGCCTCAATACCGTGTACCTTTGATGCAGGAAATTAAAGACCTGCCTTGGAATGGTTACACCGTTGCAAGTACCTTTTCAGGCTGCGGCGGTTCTTGCCTTGGTTATCGCATGGCTGGTTATCGCGTTGCCTATGCTCTTGAATTTATTCCTGAAGCACAACGTACTTATAAAGCCAACCATCCTGATAGCTATCTCGACACTTCAGACATCCGTGATTTGCAACCAGAGCAGCTTTTAGAACGGGCAGGTGTAGCCAAAGGAGAATTAGACATTCTTGATGGCTCGCCACCGTGCTCTGCTTTTTCAACAGCAGGCAGCCGTGAAAAAGGCTGGGGGAAAGTCAAGGACTACAGCGATGGTTCGCAACGCGTAGATGATCTTTTTTACGAATACGCTCGAATCCTTGAAGGTGTTCAACCTAAAGTTTTTGTGGCTGAAAACGTTACCGGCCTCGTAAAAGGTACTGCCAAAGGTTATTTCAAACGAATCCTTCAAGAACTAAAACATTGTGGCTATAACGTTTCTTGTAAAGTCTTAGATGCAAAATGGCTCGGTGTTCCTCAAGGACGGCAACGCACTATTTTCATTGGTGTACGTAATGACCTCAACATCGCTCCGGTTCATCCCAAACCATTCCCGTACGTTTATACTGTTGAAGAAGCCATTACAGGCATTACCCCACCGACAGAAGACGAAATTAAAATAATTTCAGAAAATACCAAAGAATTTCGCTTATGGACCAAAACAACTCCAGGTAATAATTTTTCAGCTGCTTGTGAAGCTGAATCAGGCAAAGCGTCATTTTTTAACAATTGCAAACTACATCCTCGTAAACCTTCGCCAACTATTGCAGCTACTTGTGTTCATTATCACTGGGATCAACCACGGTTTTTATTTATTCCTGAAGTTAAACGTCTTTGTAGTTTCCCTGACGACTTCAGCTTGACTGGTGGATTTTTGAAACGATGGGAGCGAATGGGGCGGGCAGTACCGCCGCTCATGATGAAACAGGTTGCAGCCACTATCGAAAAGGAGATCCTTTCATGTGTGGCATAGCTGGTGGTATCAACACCACCACTGAAGTCATTCAGCAGATGCTGGATCGCATCATTCATCGTGGCCCTGATGGCATAGGCATCAAGCACCATGGCCCAATGGTTCACGGTCATGTACGTCTTGCCTTAGTTGATCTCACTGACGCATCAGCGCAACCCTTCAGCCATCAAGACACCACGTTGTCATTCAACGGTGAAGTCTGGAACTACAGCAAACTCAAAGCTAAGTCGCCTCATCAATTCCAAACCACAGGCGACACTGAATCATTTGCTGATCTTCTTACCCGTCAAGGCATCAACAGCCTTTCAGCAATCGATGGCATGTACGCCATTGCTTTCTCAGACCAGCACGGCAACCATTATTTAGCGCGTGACCCGTTTGGCAAAATCCCTCTATACGTTGCTAAAACAAAAACCGGTTATCTCTACGCGTCAGAACGTAAGGCATTTTCAGCCAACCTAAAACCAATTGCTGTTCCGCCTGGTTACGGTTTCGACTTGACTAATGGTCAATGGTTTCAGCATTACAAGCTCCCAAGCCATCAATACACAACTGTCACTGACGTTCTTTCATTGCTGACTGATGGTGTACAGCAACGCCTGCATGCTGATGCACCAGTCTGTTGTTTGATTTCTGGTGGTCTTGATAGCAGCCTCATCCTGGCTTTAGCTAAACAGCAATCCAGCAACGTCACGGCATTCACAGCATCATTCGACAGTCATTCACCAGATCTCACAGCAGCTAGACGCCTTTGCTCTGACCTATCAGTTCCGTTAATCGAAGTGCCGGTTGATCCGACACCTGATCTCATTGACCAAGCGATTCATACAATCGAAATCAGCAGCAAAGCGCAAATTGAAATTGCCATCCTTTGTATTCCCCTAGCGCAACGCATTGCTGCAGAAGGGTTTAAAGCATGTCTATCAGGTGAGGCAGCAGATGAACTCTTTGGTGGTTATGGCAACTTCTGCATCCAAGCCTCAAAAGCTAAAACTACTTCTGACTTCATTAAGCTCCGTCACGCACAGCTCGCCAAAATGTCCCGTGGCAATTTCGTTCGCTGCAACAAAGCATTCATGGCAGCTGGTGTCGAATGTCGCTTACCTTTCATGCAGCAACAGCTAGTAGAACGCGTTATCAACCTCGACAAGGCTGAATCACCGCCAGGGAAAAAACTGCTTAAGCAAGCTGCTAAAGACCTTGTTCCTGACTGGATAGTCAAGCGACAGAAAGACACCTTTCAAGGCGCATCTGGTATCGCATCTCAAATGCAACAACAGATCGCTAGCCCTACGATTTTCTATAACAACCAATTGCGAAAGCAGTTTGGTTACCTGCCAAAAGACTGATGACCAATACACCGCATCACCTGACCGTTCCACGGTCTTGGACATTTGAAACTAATGATGTAGCCAAAGGTTTTGACCAACACGTTCGGGAACAGTTGCCTTGGTACGAATTAGCAACCAATGCCATCTCTCACGTAGCACGCCACTACATCCCACAAGATGGCTTGGTGTACGACATCGGTTGCAGCACGGGCAATATTGGTTGCAGCATTCAAGAAACGCTTGCTACCCGTAACGCTCACTTAATCGGCATTGAGCCATCACAGGCCATGCAATCGCTTTACCGCGCACCAGGTGAGTTCGCGTGCACTAAAGCTCAGCTTTACCCATACAAGAGTTATGACCTAGCAATCCTGTTCCTTTGCCTGATGTTTGTCGAGCCATCAGAACGTCGATCATTCCTCCATCATCTGTACGACAAGTGCAAACCAGGCGGTGCCATCATCATCTTTGACAAGCTTGAACCCGTTGACGGTTACATCAGTACGATCATGTACCGCCTCACGCTTGCAGGTAAATTCTCTGCAGGTGTTTCATCCGATGAAATAATCCAAAAGGAATTATCCTTGGCAGGTGTACAACGGCCAATCTCTCCTGATCACTTGCCAGGCAATCCTTACCAATGGTTCAGGTTTGGTGATTTCGCAGGGTTCATTATTGAGAAACCGATCTAATGGCTAAATCAACCAAGATTGAAGTAGACATGCGCGTTAACCGCGTTGCTCGTCTTTTAGCAAACGGTGCTGTACGTTCTGAGATCGTGCAGTATTGCGCGAAAGAATGGGAAGTTGCTGAACGGCAGACAGACACGTATATCGCCAAAGCACGGGAGCTTATCCGGGCCGACTGGGAAACAGATCGTTTGACTTTTACTGCAGAAATCCTTGCTCAGCTCGCAACGCTGCAAAAAGAAGCCCGTAAACAAAACAATCTGAATGCTGCTTTAGGCTGTATTAAGACCGCAGCACAGATCGCACAAGTCATTCAGTGACGATCCTTAGTCACATCGAAAAAGGGTCAATCCTGCGACGTGTTGGAGAAAGTGACAGCACGCTAGATGTTAAAGCTTTAGTCGCGCAAATTAAACAAGACTTGCATCCAGGGCAGCTTGCTTTTGTAGAAGATGAGAATACAGAAATTTTAGGATTGTCAGCAGGGTATGGAGCAGGTAAGACGCGAGCGTTAGCCGCTAAAAGTTGTTTACTTGCGATAGCAAATCAAGGCTTTTTAGGTTGTGTGATGGAGCCGACAGGCCCACTTGTGCGTGATATATGGATGAATGATTTTGAATCTTTTTTAGAAAGCTATGAGATCCCATACACGTTCAGAGCAAGCCCGCTTCCGGATTACACATTGCATTTACCAGGTGGAGACACAAAAATTCTTTGCCGGTCTTTTGAATCATGGTCTCGAATTATTGGTTTGAACCTTGCCTGGGTTCTTGCTGACGAGATTGATACAGTCACACCATCAATCGCACAAAAAGCATTCCCGAAAATTCTTGGCCGCTTGCGTGCTGGCAACGTTCGACAGTTTGCTGCTGCATCAACGCCTGAAGGATTCCGCTGGATGTGGAACACGTTTGGCACAGAAGAAGCGCAGCAGCGTCCTGATCGAAAGCTAATCAGGATGCGCAGTGCAGATAATCCACACTTACCGCCAGACTTTATTGAGCGTCTCGAAGCCAACTACGACCCGAGCCTTTTGAAGGCTTATCTGGAAGGCCAATTTTGCAATCTGACAACCGGTCAGGTTTATGACCGTTTTGACCGTGCCAAACACGTTTCAGTTCTTCCAGAAAAAGAATATGAAAACGAACCGTTGCGTGTCGGAATCGACTTCAATATCGGAAACATGTCTGCAGTGATCGGTGTTCGCCTTAACAACAGTCTTTACTTAATTGATGAAATTAAAAGTGCCCATGACACTGATGCTATGGCACAAGAAATACAACGCCGCGCTGATGGGCGCCAGGTTTACGTCTACCCTGATGCATCTGGCGGCAACCGAAGTACAAATGCTTCACGCACGGACATTCAGATCTTGGAGTCTTATGGGTTCAGTAATCAATCACCAAGGGCTAATCCTCCCGTCCGCGATAGGGTGGCTTCTGTACAAGCTTTGTTGGAAAATGGGAAAGCCGAAGTAAGGCTTCAAGTCGCGCCATGGTGCAAACGAACGATTGAATGTTTAGAGCTTCAGTCGTACACAGAAGCAGGCGACCCTGATAAAGATGCGGGGTATGATCACATGAATGACGCTCTTGGTTATCTTGTCTACCGCGATTTCAGCATGATTCATGCTCGCGCTGGCCGAGGCACTGGCATCAGGCTTTACTAA
>NYTQ01000107.1 GCA_002683585.1 Cryomorphaceae bacterium | reverse complement strand
AGACTTTTGTAGTTACTCCATTGTTCCATGTTTCGATGATCAGTCCTTTATGATTTTGATCAACCTGTTGACCCATAAGATTGGTTCTGCTTACAACATGGGTTTTTGATGCTTGAATTTCAACTGGGATGATTTGGAAGAACTCTGCGGTACCATCATAATCTGTTTGTGACAGCCTGTAATAGATTGTGTTGTTTTCGATAGATGGCAAAATGATGTTTCGATCTATATATTCGTAGGTCGATAATTCGTTTGAATTACCTGCGCCTGACAACTTTGTGATATCTTCCCAAGTTTGTCCGTCAAAAGATCGCCATAGGGTGAAATAGTTATTGTCTTTTTCAGATGCTGTTGACCAATCCAATTGTATTGAATTTCCAAGACCTGAAAGCAATTCTCCTGTAAATGAATTCAACGTTATAGGGAGTGGATTAAAACTGCTATGAAGTCTAATATTTGGGAGGTCTCTATTTTCACTTGAGCTCGCCGTGGGATAGTTATTGTCTTTATACCATATGTGACATCGATTGCTCACACTGCTTCCTTCAAGCCATCCATATCCGCCAACCCAGCTTCCATCTCTATTTTCCCAAGTAATTAGAATATTACTTGTCCCATCCCAAACAAAAGGTGTATCAAAATCAAATTGGCCCCATGTTATTCCATTAAATCCTCTAAAATCAAATTCTTCTTTTACGGTTGTGCTGTTCGATATTGTTAATGAGCTGTAATCGGGTAATCCCGGGTCAGGAAGACTAGATTCAGAGACATGTGCCATTTTAATCGTTTGGCTGTTCAATTCATACCCATTATCCCAACTGTTAAATTGAAATTGAATTGCTGTAATCGAATTACCTGCCGATATTCCAACTCCCTCAAGTTCAGAGGCTAGATATAGCATTGCAGATTGAGAATAGTCATATAAGCCATAGGCTGGTGTTCCGCCGCAATTGTCAAATTCTGAACCAATTTGACTAATTTGCTGACCTAATATTGAGAATGTAGTGAGGCTAAATAGTAGGAGTGACAATAAGTGTTTCATAAGCGATTTATTTTAATCGTTTTACTAATTTGAGTTATTTACGGGCGCAAAAGTACTCTATTTTTTCAACTCAATTGCGCATTTTCGATAAGTTTTGCTGGTTTTAATAAAAACACCTCATATATTCAATATATGAGGTGTTTACTAAGACTAATGAACCCTATATCGAATCTAAGGAGATAAGATGCGTTAAGAGAACAATTAGTAACTAACCAATGTCTAGTTAAAAGACGCTTCAATTAAGATTGGGATGCCTGTATTTTGAAATAATTTACTGGATGCTTTTATCGCCATTGCTTTTTAGACGAGACAAAGTAAATTTATACATACTTCATTCAGAAGAGGAATTATGCTTCAATTATCTTGATATAATGCTTGAATACAATTTATACCATCAATTGCTGCAGAAACAATTCCGCCAGCGTAACCAGCTCCTTCTGCACAAGGGTATAGGTTTTTAATATTAATATGTTGGTAATTCTCTTTGTTTCTTGGAATGAGAATAGGGGAGGATGTTCTTGATTCTGGGGCATGAAGGACAGCGTCATTAGAGATGAAGCCTGGAACTTTCTTATTGAAATCTTTAAAGGCATTCCGCAATCTTCTTATGATGAATTCAGGAAAAACGTCATCCATTTCTATGCTGGTAATCCCGGGCTGATATGAACTTCTTGGAAAATCAGTTGATTTTTTCCTATTAATGAAATCTTCTAAACGTTGTGCGGGTACGCTTTGATTTTTACCTGCCAATTCCCAAGCTTTCTGTTCAATTTTCTTTTGGAATTTAATTCCACAAAAAGGATCTTTTGGGTTTTCTAAGTCCTCAGGTTCAACTGATACAACAATTCCTGAATTGGCGTATGGGTTGTTTCTTTTTGATGGAGACCAGCCATTCGTAACGACCTCTCCAGCGGATGTCGCGCAAGGCGCAATAATACCTCCTGGGCACATACAGAAGGAATATACTCCTTTATTTTCTGCTTGAGTCACAAGTCTATAGGATGCGGGAGGTACATAATCATCATTGACTCTACCATGATATTGGGCCTTGTCAATAAACTCCTGGCTATGTTCAACTCGGACACCTAGTGCAAAGGGCTTTGCTTGAATGTGAACACCTCTTTTATGAAGAAGCTCGAAAATATCACGTGCAGAATGACCTGTAGCTAGAACTACGTTATTGACGGTGATTTTTTTTTCGTTATTTAAAGTAATTGAATGGATACGGTTATTTTTAACTTCTAAATCCGTTAATTGATGGTCAAAGTGTATCTCTCCGCCCATTTCAATAATTTTATTGCTCATTGCTGAAACAATTCTTGGAAGTTTATTTGTTCCAATATGAGGATGTGCTTCAACAAGAATGTCTTCATTCGCACCGAAATAAACAAATGTCTCTAAAACTTGCCTGACCGCACCTCTTTTCTTAGATCTTGTATATAGCTTTCCGTCAGAATAAGTTCCTGCGCCGCCTTCGCCATAGCAGTAATTACTATTTCCGTTCACAATCCCTTTGCGATTTAGCTTTCCGATATCCTTAATCCTTTCTTTGACCGCTTTACCTCGTTCGTAAACAATGGGTTTCATTCCTTGCTCTAAGGCGCTTAATGCCGCAAAAATACCTGCCGGACCTAATCCTATAATGTGCACCTCTTTTTTAGTGTCTAAAGGCTTGAATTTCGGCTCATAATGAACCGGAGGAGAATCATTTTCGAAATAAACATGAAACGTACATAGAATTCTAATATTCTTCTTTCGCGCATCAATGCTTCTTTTATGCCATTTATATTGAAAAGAATTCGACTTATTAAGTTTGAGTTTATCAATGATAACCTGCTTAAGATAAGATTCATCTTTTGCTTGCTCGGGGCTGACATAAAATGAGATTTCTTTCATTATGACTGGAAAATTATTGAGAACCACCANCCTTTATTNTACAGTTGNTCTATTGGTTTAGCAACCGGCGAGTAGTCTTGTATAAATGTACTTTTTACCCCATGAGAATATTTAACCTCAATGGAAAACTTAAAAAACGGGGCGTAAAAATCTATACCACCACCAAGCTGGCCATGAATNTCATATCTATTGAGCTTAATAAATGGGTCAATGTAGTTTTGTGATGCGTCCTGCTGTGATTGCAAATCAATTGAGTATTGACCACCGAATAGGGCATAGGCNGCAAAATTATTGAATCTTTTTGTCCTGAAAACAAAAGACAAGGGAAAATCTAATGATGTCGCATTGATTCTTTCCTCGCTCATGCCCTTTGGAAAATTCGTGCTATCTAAGCTGCTGTAGGTCAGTGTTTTCTCTTGAAATGATAGTCCTGGCATGAATCGGAGGCGCAGAACAGGTGTTCCCAGTTTTAACGTNGTTANTATACCNAACTGACCGCCAGGTTGTGATTCATTTTGAACAGATACCAATCCATGCTCTTCGTAGGCATTTGGGTTCTGATATACGGTAAGATCTGTGCTGTTTATTCCTAACATGAAGCCAAACCGAAAGGCTTTTTTATCAAAATTCTTGAAGCGCTGCTGCTTTAATTTTTGTCCATAGCTGAACAGAAATAGAAATATAAAGGTGGTGCTAAGGAGCGACTTCATAATCTGATAACGGAAAGAAGCGTTCAATGTTGCAGTATTATTTGATTCCTGTATAAATTGTGGCAATCCCNCCGCTAACTGGTGTTGCGGTAACTTGCTTGTAATTTAGTTTACTCAGGATATCCGTAAAGTCCTTGCCTTCCGGAAATGCCGCCACACTTTCNGGCAGGTATGCGTANGCCTTTTCATCTTTGGAAATATTTTTTCCAAGTGTTGGAATGATGTANTTCGAATAGAATCCAAAGGCTTGTTTAATTGGAAATATTTTTGGTTTTGAGAATTCTAAAATCACNGCTTTTCCACCAGGCCTCAGTACTCTNAGCATTTCTGAAAGCCCTTTTTCTAGGTTTTCAAAGTTTCGAACACCGAAACCGACAGTCAAACCGTCAAAATAAGCATCTTCAAAAGGGAGCATTTCAGAGTCTGCTTGTTTCATGCTTACAATATGATCAACCTTTCTTTTAATCATTTTTTGTCTGCCTACCTCAAGCATTCCATTCGATATATCAATACCTACAACTTCTTCTGGGTCGAGTTTTAAGTTTGCGATTGCAAAATCACCAGTACCCGTAGCAATATCTAATATTCTTTTCGGCTCAGTCGAACGAAGCGCTTTAACAGCCTTTTTTCTCCAAATTTTATCTATTCCAAGGGACAAGAAATGGTTCAAAAAATCGTATTTCGCAGATATATTGTCGAACATTTGTTCAACCTCTTCTTTCTTCGATTTTTCGCTATTATATGGTTTAACTGTTTTATCTGACATATTACTTAAACACTNAATTGCTAAAGGAGTTCGCGTACCTCTTTTTTTAATTCTTCGANAGANATACTGACCACNCCAGGCTTNTCGCATACCATGCCACCTGCAATATTCGAAATCTGTGCAATTGCTGCTAATGGAGCCTCGGCAAGAAGACATAAAGTTGCTACCGCAATCACGGTGTCGCCTGCTCCAGAAACATCTGTAATTTCTCTTTTATGGGCCTCAATNTGAGCATTTGTTGNGTGGTCACAAATATAAACGCCACGTTCAGACAAGGTAATTAATGAAACTTCATGCGGAACAGCATTTCTGAGAGTTTGAACTGCTNTCTCAAAAGCATTCCGTTCATTTTCAAANCTAAAATCAATATTTAACCCTTCTTTGAGTTCTTTGAGGTTTGGTTTNAATAGGCTTAAGCCAGNGTAGTGATGAAAATTGTCTTTTTTGGGATCCGCGGTAACTGGAATATTTTGTTTNNTAGCCTCACTGATGATNCGCTGTATATTGTTTTCATTGAGTACACCCTTATCGTAATCTTCTAGAATAATCGCATCTATACCAATTTCTATCAGATGCNTTATTTTTTCGAAGAGCATCTGTTCATGTTCACTTGTTAAAGGGTGGGTGTCTTCGGAATCNATTCTTAAAAGTTGCTGTTTAGATGAAATCACTCTCGTTTTTACCGTTGTTTTACGGTATTCGCTTCTGANTAAGCCTTCTGANGAGATCCCTCTTTTTTGAAATAAATCCTCCAGAATTGCGCCTTCTGAGTCAGTTCCAACGACAGAGGCAATTACAGGGGATGCTCCTAAGTTTTTTAAATTCAATGCNACATTGCCTGCTCCACCAATTCTNTTTTCTTTTTTGTCAAGTGCCACAACAGGAACAGGAGCTTCAGGGCTAACTCTAGTAACCTTGCCAAGGATATATGCGTCGAGCATAACATCACCGACAACGAGGATCCGTTTTCCTTTAAATTGCTTTAAAATATCTTCGTAATTCACTTAATTTAGTTTTGACAAAGCTGCTTTTATTCTATGCATTGCTTCTTTAAGGGTTTCCTCTGATGCCGCATATGAAATCCTAAAGCAATTCGGATCACCAAATGCATCTCCCGTAACCAAAGCAACCAATGCTTCTTCCAATAAATAAAGACAAAGGTCATTTGCATCATTTATCGTTACGCTTCCGTTTGTTTTTCCGAAGTAAGCGCTGCAGTCTGGAAAAACATAAAATGCACCTCCAGGGTGGTTTGTTTTGATTCCGGGCATTTCAGCTAAAGCATCAAGAACAAGTCCTCGTCTTGACTTAAACGCTGAAATCATATCATTTAGTATTTGAGGATCTGCATTCATGGCAGCAATTGCTGCTTTTTGGGTAATNCTCGATGTACCTGAAGTAAATTGTCCCTGTACCTTAGAACATGCATTAGCAATTGCTTTTGGCGCACCAATATACCCGAGTCTCCATCCGGTCATTGCCCAGGCTTTTGACACACCATTTACAGTAACGACTTGCGCATAAACATCATCAAACTGTGCAAGACTCTCATGTTTGCTTTCAAAGTTGATATGCTCATATATTTCATCACATAAAACAATAAGCGACGGGTGTTTTTTGATGACATCTGCCAAATCCCTTAATTCTGATCGATTATAAACTGAACCGGTTGGGTTGCATGGAGTAGAAAAGATCATGAGCTTCGTTTTTGCGGTAATGGCCTTTTCTAAATCCTTTCCGTCAATTTTAAAATCTTTGTCAATTCCGGCATTTACAAGTATTGGAATTCCACCTGCTACTTTTACAATCTCAATATATGAAACCCAGAATGGCGCAGGGATGATTACCTCATCTCCTGGATTGATCAATGTCAATACTACGTTTGCGATGGATTGTTTTGCGCCTGTTGAAACAACAATTTGATCTTTATCATAATTGAGATTATTGTCTCGTTTGAATTTGTNTGAAATACTTTCTCTCAAATCGTCATATCCTGGGACAGGCATATATTTTGTGAAATTATTATCCATTGCTTCAGTAGCTGCATCTTTAATAAATTGCGGTGTATTAAAGTCTGGTTCCCCCAGAGATAAGGANATTACATCTTTTCCTTGCGCTTTAAGCTCACGGCTTTTTCTGGACATGGCAATCGTTGCAGATTCTTCCATTGCTAGCAAGCGTTCTGATAGTTGGATCATAGAAATTTTATTTTGGCGCAAATTTAATCAAATTCAAGTCTGAACTGAATGTTATGGATGACAATTTAATATCTTATTCATCAAAAAGGTCTGGACGTCTTTCTTGGGTTCTTTCAATCGCTTTTTCCTCTCTCCATTTTTCAATTTCAGGGAAATTCCCCGACAATAAAATTTTTGGTACTTCCCAGCCTCTAAACTCAGGAGGTCTAGTATATACGGGTGGCGAAAGCAGTTTATCTTGAAAGCTATCTGTGAGTGCTGATGTTTCGTCATTGAGCACACCTGGCAATAATCGAACAATAGCATCGGTGAGCACTGCGGCTGCGAGCTCACCCCCAGATAGGACATATGAACCTATCGATATTTCTCTTGTGATAAAGTGTTCTCGTACACGCTCGTCTATGCCTTTATAATGTCCACAAAGAATGATTAAGTTTTTTTTCAGGGAAAGGTCATTGCAGGTATTTTGCTCTAACAAAGTTCCGTCAGGTGTCATGTATATAACATCGTCGTACTTTCTTTCTTTTTGTAGTTTTTCAATAATTGTTACGATTGGTTCAATACTCATGACCATTCCTGCTCCGCCACCGTATTGGTAATCATCGACGTTTTTATGTTTATCTGTTGAGTAGTCGCGAATATTATGCATACATATCTCAACAAGTCCCTTATCCTGCGCTCTCTGCAAGATTGAGGCCGCAAAAGGACCGTTCAGTAATTCTGGGAGTAAAGTTAAAATATCAATGCGCACAGGCAAATTTACAAACATTCTAAAATCTCTATGTCTCATCAGTAAAAAAGTCAATCCTGAAAGTCATATTTATTTGGCTTGAATATAAAATATACTGTTGATACACTTGATAGGACTGAGAGAATATTCTGTATTTTAGAAGTTCATTAAAACCAAATACTTTGATTAAATTTTTGTTTTGTTCGATTTCCCTCTTTTTATTCATATCCAATTGCCGAGCGCAATGTGATGATGTTACCTTGGCATCTATTACCAATCCAGGTCCATATTCGGTGTCTTTTCTTGTTGAAGGTGTTGACGATATTAGAAATGGTCCCGACTATGAGGGGGCAACCATATATTACCCCAACAATGGAGTACCTCCATATGCCGGAATATCAATTATTCCTGGATATTGTGGCGTAGAATCGGACATTCAAGACTGGGGCCCCTTTTATGCCTCTCATGGCATTATTGCGATTACTTTGGGGACAAATGATCCTTGTGCTGATTGGCCTGCTNCGCGCGCTGTGGCATTATTGGATGCTATTGAAACCATTAAGTCAGAAAATACTCGTGCAGGATCTCCTTTAAATGGGAAAGTCGATGTTAATAGTTTTGCTGTTTCTGGATGGTCAATGGGTGGAGGCGGAGCACAATTGGCTGCATCTATAGATCCTTCATTAAAGGCGGTTGTTGGATTATGTCCTTGGTTGGATTTGAATGGNTTTGAAAACTCAGACCTTATTCATGATGTCCCTGTTCTAATATTTACCGGGCAGAACGATGACATTGCGGGTTCCGCTCAATATGGTTACATGCATTATACCAATACACCAAATAGTACGGATAAGCTTTTTTTTGAGATTGAAAATGGAGGTCATGGAGCCGCGAATGAACCAAATATGGCTGATGGAGAGACCGGTATTTACGCGCTTTCTTGGNTAAAAACATATCTTTTAGATGANCCCTGTTATTGTGATTTTTTACTCNANAACCCATCTAATTCATCGGCTTACGAAACAAATATTGAGTGTGAATCACTTGAGCTATTGCTACCGTCTTATCAAGAAATGCTTGTGCTACATCCCAACCCAGCAAACGGTAGTATTTCCCTCAATTTGACAAAGGCTGAGCTTTTAAGTTACCAGTTATACGATGTATTCGGGAAATGCGTAAAAAGTGGTAATGTATCAAAGCAGCAAAATAAAATTGAGATTGAAGGTCTTCAGAATGGAGCATACACATTAAGGGTGGGAGATCGTAACTACAGATTTGTGAAAAAATAGGCGATGAAGTATCTCTTTCAAATAGTTGCAATAGTTTTTTTATCTATTACAGCCAATAATATCAAGGCGCAAAATAAGTGGACAGGTAGTTCAACTCCTACNTACCATGAGTTAACTGAGCATCTAGTTAACGTCTCTAAGGCTAGTAAAGACATCGAGCTATACAACATGGGGAAGTCTGATTACGGACTGCCAATATACGTGTGCATTGTAAATGGCGCCAAAGATTCACTCCAGACCTTTAAAAAAGCCCGAAACGAAACTACAATTCTTTTCAATAACGCAATTCATCCTGGAGAACCGGATGGTGTAAATGCTTGTCTTATTTGGCTTGATGAATTGCTAGCTTCAGGACTGGTTATGGGACAGATGCCAGTGGTTGCATTCATTCCAGCATACAATGTAGGAGGGATGATCAATAGGTCGTCAAATAGTCGTGCGAATCAAAATGGACCTGACGAATACGGTTTTAGAGGGAATGCGCAAAACNTAGATCTGAATCGAGACTTTATCAAAATGGATTCAAAGAACGCTTTTGTATTTTCGAAGATCTTTCATGGTCTTGACCCGGATGTATTTGTAGACAATCATGTTTCTAATGGCGCAGATTATCAATACACCTTGACCTATATTTCGTCTTTAAGCAATCGTATGCCTTCCNCAATTAGGAAAATTACCCATGAAAGCCTTTTGCCAGATTTAGAGAAAGATTTAAATGAAAATTATGGAGTTGACCTCTTTCCCTATGTAGATTTAAAGGGGCGGACACCCCAAGAAGGAATTGTGTCCTTCAATGACCTACCAAGGTATTCGATGGGCTACACTGCTCTTTTTCAGTCCTTAAGCTTTACAGTCGAAACACACATGCTTAAGCCTTTTCCTCAAAGAGTGCAGGCTACATTGGCTTTCATGAAATCGCTTATTTCATGGACTGCTCAGCATAAGAGACTCATTGAAAAATCGAGATTAAAGGCGCGNAAGTCGACAGCACAGGCTAAAACTTTTTNTTTTGATTATAAATCTGACGGATTGATGGATTCAATTATGTTCAAGGGNTATGACCATTCTTTCCCAAAACANCACATAACAGGTTTGGAAAGGCTAAAATATGATACNCTAGCTCCTTATGAGCGAAATATTGCACATTACAAGAGTTTCGAAGCTAAGAANGATGTGCGTGTTCCTAAATATTATTTTGTTGGCCGTCAGGAGAAGGATGTAATCAAAAGNTTAAAGGCCAATAAAGTTAAAATGAAAAAGCTCAAAAATGATACCCTCATGCGACTCGGTGTTTTTGAGATAANTGATTTTCAAGTTTCAAAGCGTCCTTATGAAGGTCATTTTCAATTAAATAATGTNAAGGTCGATCTCGGTGAAAGATTAGTTGCCTTAAAAGCAGGTGATGTAAGAATTGCTTCAAACCAGCAGAATGCAACTTTTATTCATTCCGTATTACAACCTGAGGCTGAGGATTCTTATTTCAGCTGGAATTTTTTCGATAGCTATCTTCAGCAAAAGGAATACTTTTCGAGCTATGTGTTTATTGACAAGATCGAGGAAATATTAAATAATGATCCTGCTTTAAGAGAGGCATATGACAGTAGAATGAAGGACGATAAAGAATTTCGAGAATCTGAGTGGGCGCAACTTTATTTCATATACAAANGAAGCCCATATTTCGAAAAGAGTGTCAATGTATTNCCTGTGTTTTTTCAGTNTTAGAAAGAAGGACAGGATATTTTTCTAAAGTTTCTAGGTTTTCTTCTGCATTTAAGATTAAAACCTAATGAAACCTCGTGGGAACCACCAGATATTCCGTTTCCAAGCTTGGAAACCGTAATATCGTAGCTGTAACCCAATTTAATTTTATCTGTGGTGATACCGAAGCAAAGAATGAATGCATCTCTATTTCTGTACCATGCACCAACGGTAAAGTTTCCATACTTTACGTAGGTACCAATATTTAATTCCTGAAAACCATTTTGGTATTGATAAATGATGTTCGGCATAATGCTCGTCGTACTCGAGTATTTTCCTTTTTGACCAAGCTTGATGTCAGCGCCCATGTGCCCTGTAAAACGCATAGGAAGTCTTGATTCACCTAAGATCATCGATTCATCAGGTCTATTTAAGTGATGAACTGCACCACCGAAATAAAAGTTTTTCCCAAATCCAACGAAACCAGCCGAGGCATCAAAGAAACCTCT
>NYTQ01000106.1 GCA_002683585.1 Cryomorphaceae bacterium | reverse complement strand
TTCCAGGAGTCGTAATTCCAATTACGGTGGGCAGAGATAAATCCATTAAGCTGATTCAAGAAGCCAACAAAGGCAACAAAATCATCGGTGTTGTTTCGCAGAAGGTGCAAGAAGAGGAATCACCAGAGTTTAAAGACCTACATATGGTCGGTACAGTTGCCCAAATAGTGAGGCTACTGAAAATGCCCGATGGAAGCTCAACAGTTATTATACAAGGGAAAAGACGCTTTAGAATGATTGAAATGACACAGACGGATCCGTTCATGCGTGCCTCTGTTGAGATCTTAAAGGAGCAGAAATTTGACACCAAGAATAAAGAGCTCAATATGATGTTTAAAAACATCAAAGACCTCGCCCTTCAAATNATTAANGACAGTCCTAACATACCTTCTGAAGCTCAATTTGCAATNAAAAATATCGATAGCCCAACATTTCTAGTCAACTTCATCTCCTCNAATATGAATGCTGACGTGGCAAAAAAGCAAGATATGCTTGAAGAAATGGAGATCAAAAGTAGGGTNATGAAAGTNTTGGANCACNTNTCNATGGANTCTCAAATGCTAGAGATGCGNAATGANATTCACAANAAGGTNCGAAAAGATCTTGGACAAACAGCAANGNGAATACTTTTTGCATCANCANATGAGAACNATTCANGATGAGCTNGGTGACAATCCTCANGAGCANGATNTNNGNGNNTTCAGAGAACGAGCNAAAACNAANAANTGGNCNAAAGAGGTNGGTACACTTATTTCAAAAAGAACTNGANAAGCTNCAAAGAATGAACCCCCAAGGTGCTGAGTACACGGTTCAACTCAACTATATTGACACCATGATAGAGCTCCCTTGGAATGAGTATTCTAAGGANAANCTAGACCTAAAGCGCTCACGAAGAATCTTAGAAAGAGATCATTTTGGCCTTGAAAAAGTTAAAGAACGTATTATGGAGTACCTCGCGGTGCTCAAGATTAAGGGCAATATGAAATCTCCAATACTTTGTTTCTATGGTCCTCCAGGAGTTGGTAAAACATCACTTGGAAAGTCTATTGCAGAGGCGTTAGGAAGAAAATATGTACGCATGTCACTCGGTGGATTGCACGATGAATCTGAAATTAGAGGACACAGAAAAACNTACATCGGAGCGATGCCTGGAAGAATAATCCANAACCTAAAGAAGGCTGAAACAGCAAACCCTGTTTTTGTGCTTGATGAAATTGATAAACTTGGACGAAGTAACCATGGAGACCCCTCCTCTGCCCTTCTTGANGTTCTAGACCCTGAGCAAAACAACGCATTTTATGACAATTATATAGAAACTGAATTTGACCTTTCTAAAGTTCTGTTCATCGCGACTTCTAACTCTTTATCTACAATACAAGGACCACTTCGAGATAGAATGGAGATCATAGAGGTCAATGGATATACATTAGANGAAAAAGTTGAAATCGCTTCAAGACATTTGATTCCTAAGCAAATTAAGGAGCATGGAATTAAGAAAGAGCATATCGGCTTTAACAAACAAATTCTGCGTAAAATCGTCGAAGAATACACCAATGAATCTGGTGTTCGAGGTTTAGATAAGGTAATCGCCAAATTGGTAAGAAACAGAACCAGACAAATCGCCATGGAAGAAAGCTTTGAAACCAAGCTCAGCAATGATGATTTATTTACCATTCTGGGTTCTGGGCGCTCAAAGGTAAAATCGATTGACCACAATACATTTGGTGTGGTCACTGGCCTAGCTTGGACCAGTATTGGTGGAGATGTTTTATTTATTGAATCCTCCATAACCAAGGGCAAAGGAAAGCTAACCCTCACCGGTAATCTTGGAGACGTAATGAAAGAATCTGCGATTATAGCCCTTGAGTATCTCAAAGCACATTCCGATATGATCAACACAAAACAAGAAGCATTCGACACGCACAATGTGCACATCCATGTTCCTGAGGGTGCCACCCCAAAAGATGGACCTAGCGCTGGGATCACAATGTTAACCTCACTGGCCTCTATATTCAGTAAAAGAAAGGTTAAGAAGAANCTTGCTATGACGGGAGAAATTACGCTTCGTGGAGATGTANTACCTGTAGGTGGAATNAAAGAAAAGATNCTNGCGGCGAAACGAAGTGGCGTAAAAGAAATTATTTTGTGCTCAANGAATAAACAGGATGTAGATGAAATTAAAGAAAGCTACCTCAAAGGACTCACTTTTCATTATGTAGATAAAATGAAAGAGGTGATTCAGCTTGCTTTAGTTTAAAAGCAATTAAGCTTNAAAACTACTTCCCTTCTGCCCTAATCACTATCAGNAATGTATGGAGCATGATTTTAATATCTAATGAAATACTTCTGTTTTTTAGATATAAAAGATCGAANTTCATACGCTGTAACATTTGGTCTACATTTTCTGCATACCCATACTTCACTTGACCCCAGGAAGTGATACCAGGACGAACCTTGGTCAGCTGATTGTATTGCGGTTCAATTTTAGCAATTTGGTCAATATAGAACTTTCGCTCAGGACGTGGACCAACAATGGACATATGCCCTAATAAAACGTTAAAAAACTGTGGGAATTCATCAAGCCGCGTCTTTCGCATAAAGCTACCTGTGCGCGTGATNCTAGGATCGTTTTCGGAAGAAAGCTGTGGACCATTTTTTTCCGAATTGACATACATCGTTCGGAACTTAAAAATTTTAAAAACACGACCATCCTTGCCTATTCTATCTTGCAAAAATAAAATTGGTCCAGGAGATGAAAACTTAACAGCTACAGCTGAAAACAAATAAAAAGGTATCAGCAGAATGACNGCAACAAAAGACATAGAGAAATCAATTATCCTTTTCAGAACTTTTTGCCAAAAAGGCATCGCATCAGATTGAACATCCAATAGCAAAGCACCATAAATATTAGTCATCTTAACACTTCCAGAAAGAATCACATAAGTATCGGGAAGTGTTTTAATTCTCGCTTTACCATTGTCAATCTTCAGCAGAATCTGCATTAGCTTATTGTGCTCGGCGCTTTCAATAGCAATAATATATTCGTCAACCTCAGTATCTTTTGACACCTCTTCCAAATCATCAAAATGCCCTAAGTATGGAAGCTTACCATCTAGCTGACGGTCATTGCCATTCATATTTATATAACCGACAAAGGTGTTGACGTTTTTTTCATTCTTTTTAATCTCCTCTAAAATATCTACAGCCTTCTCGGTGCCACCGATAATAACGGTTTTAAAACCATTATTCGGTTTTCTAATCGTATGTACAAGCCAAGTATTAATGAGTAGCCTTGGGGTAAAAGTAGCACCAAAATGGACGATGAATAAAATGAGTAAGTTCCAGTAATAACCTTCATACGAACGAACCTGATCATCAAGTATAATAGAAAAGAAAATAATCAGCGAACCAATGACACTAATACTNATGGTAAGATTTAATAACTTAAGCCTAAACATTCGCCTTATTTCTATATAGGTACCTTGAACGAAATAGAGTAGCATCCAGAATAAAGGAATCAAAGCNATACCNANCCAGAAATTTNNATCNAGCTCAAAAGCTTGATTTTCAATCAACGTTTTTCTAAAAAAGAAAAACAAGGCCCAAGAAACCAATGCTGATAGGTAATCAGATACTAAAAAAAGACTTAACCACGGACTATTTTTATTCATTAAAACCAAATCACTTTTATGTTATCGAGGCAAATCACACCGTCTATATTGTCTACATCTAAATTCGCCTGAAAAGATTGGAGAAAAGTAGATTGAACGGGAGATGCAGTGACTAGCTCTCGAAGCTCGATATACATCTTTTTCCAAACAACACTTTCGGTCGCTTGCGCATTCAAACGAATATTGACATTATCCTGTATCCCTGACGGAGATAAATAAATAAGACCTTGATAAACATCATTGGTATTGTAATAATCTATCTCAAGATAGCTATCCACACCTTTAGGAATCGGTAACTGCTCAAGCGTATATGCCACCCAAGTTGAATCAGTCTCATTCAGCATTACTTTACCGTAGTAATTACCACTAAAATCATTTAGAGACTCATTAGAAAGGATTAAATTGGCTAGAGATGTATTCGGATCATTTTCAATTGAAATGTTAATATCCTCAAAATCTTCAATCCAAAAGTTCGCATTCGACTTGTAGCTTGTAACTGGCGAAATCACTACAGTATCGTTCTGAACGAGTGTTACAGTTTCCTGGTAGAAGTTAGTAAACGGATATACTTTTTTTGTAGCAGAAATCCCATTATTGATGACAACAGGATCAAGTCGTATAACACTTTCTCCTGAAGAAAGTATTGGTATGCGAAAAGGAGTCTCAAAAATTCCAATAAGCTCGTCGTTCACATAAACCTTTGCATTTGTAAACTTTTCAGTAAGCTCACCTTCCTCTCCGGATAGTGCGACATTGGCTACTAAATCCCAATCATTGACACGCAACCAAGAAGGATCAGGGTTATTTTTCACACACGAAAATAACAAAGGCCAAACCACCAAAACGAAAACTATAAAACGCACTAATTTCACAACGATTGATTTAAAAGAATATTGCAACTATTTCAGGTAAACTTTTGACATTTCTCCTAAAATTCTATGCGCCAACTCCATAGCAGTAACACCGTCATCTATGGGCACTGGTGTCTGCTTGTGTTCTAGAACACAGCTATGAAAGCAAATTAGCTCCTCTTGAATAGCATTAGTCTGAGTGATTTCTGGCTTATCAATTAAGATTTTCTTCTTCGGTTTGTTTTCGCCTAAATCNAAAATTAGGTCAAATGGATCGGGTTCACCTTTAACATCCTCCATTTCAAAAACCTCTGCCTCTTTATTTAAAAAATCAACACTGATGTAGGCATCCCGCTGGAAAAATCTAGTTTTACGCATATTTTTTAAAGAAATACGAGAAGCTGTAATATTGGCAACACAACCATTATCAAANTCTACCCTTGCATTTGCAATATCATGTGAATCACTTATNACGGCAACACCAGAGGCGGAAACCTTCTTAACATTAGACTTTACAACACTTAAAATAATGTCCAAATCGTGTATCATTAAATCTAATACTACAGGAACATCTGTACCTCTTGGGTTAAATTGAGCCAAACGATGGGTTTCGATGAACATTGGCCTATCTAAATACTTNCGTGCCGCAATGAATCCTGGATTAAAACGTTCAACATGACCTACCTGGGCAATTANGTCTGCCTCCTGAACCAAACGCTGAAGCTTCTTAGCTTCTTCGATTGTTTCAGTTAGTGGTTTTTCTATAAAGACATGTTTTCGCGCTTGGATTGCAGATTTAGCAACTTCAAAATGAGATAAAGTAGTTGTCACTACAGCCAAGCAATCGACTTGATCAATTAAACTTTGTACCGTTTCAAATGAAGTTACCCCGAAGGACGCCTCAACCTCCTTTGCTAACGATTGGTTAGCGTCATAAAAACCAACTAACTCATAAAGCGCAGAAAGCTCTTTTAAGATTTTAATATGAATCTTTCCTAAATGTCCTGCTCCGGCTACTCCTATTTTTAGCATTTTCATACTTTGAATACGTTTCACTAAAATAAGAATAGTGAATTAAAAATTGAATAAAAAAAGCCATTAGAAATCTAATGGCTTTACTGATATAGTCTTAAACTTATTTTTTAACCGAATCGACTACTGCTTTAAAAGCATCAGGATGGTTCATAGCTAAATCAGCTAGAACTTTACGATTCAATTCAATTCCACTTTTATTCACTGCTCCCATAAATTGAGAATAGCTCATTCCATGAAGTCTTGCACCTGCGTTGATACGCGCAATCCATAGTGAACGAAAGTTTCTTTTCTTTTGTTTACGACCGGTATAAGCATATAACAACCCTTTTTCAATGGCGTTCTTTGCTACGGTCCATACATTTTTACGTCTTCCAAAGTAACCTTTGGAAAGCTTCATCATGTTTTTTCTTTTTGCTCTTGAAGCAACGTGATTTACTGATCTTGGCATATTTTCTATTTTTTTAATAAAGAGTGCAACATTGTTTCAGGAGACTTAGATACTCGTTACTTGGTTTATAATAAAGAACCTTTTATTTCATGCACAATTGCAACTTGATATTCGAAAGATCGGCATCATGTACCAATCCGGAATGGGTCAAATTACGCTTACGCTTCTTGGCCTTTTTCGTTAAAATGTGACTTTTAAAAGCGTGTTTACGCTTAATTTTGCCACTACCAGTGATTGTGAATCTCTTCTTCGCACTGGATTTTGTCTTCATTTTAGGCATTTTTCTGTTTTTTAAAGATGAACACTATATCAGTTTTTTTATTTCTTTTTTGGGTTGATCATCAAAATCATTTTCTTCCCTTCTAATTTAGGAAGTTGCTCAACCACCCCATAATCTTCTAATTCTTGTGCAAAACGAAGAAGCAAAATCTCACCTCTATCCTTGAACACAATCGTTCTTCCTCTGAAGAAAACAAAGGCTTTTACTTTACTTCCATCAGTTAAGAACTTTTTCGCGTGGGCTAGTTTAAAATTGAAATCATGGTCATCGGTATTCGGACCAAATCTAATTTCCTTTACAACTACCTTACTTTGCTTGGCTTTTAACTCTTTTTGTTTTCTTTTTTGATTGTAAAGAAACTTCTTGTAGTCCATGATTTTACAAACCGGTGGAACTGCTTTGGGTGAAATCTCAACCAAGTCCAAACCTTCTGCTTCTGCCATGTCAATCGCCTTAGGTGTCGAAACAACAATAGGAGCACTTCCTTCAACAACCAATCTCACTTCAGGAGCAAGTATTTTTTGGTTTATTTTGTGTTGTGCTGTCTCTTCTCTTCTAACATAAGGACGTCTGGGAGCTCTTCTCATTCAAATATTAATCGTTTATTGCCAATTCTTTGTTTACTAAATCTTGTACAAACTCGGCAAATTTATCTACACTCATAGATCCCTGATCTCCCTGACCTCGTTGACGAACAGCGACTGTATTAGCCTCAAATTCTTTCTCACCGATGACAAGCATGAATGGTCTTTTTGCCAANTCTGCATCTCTTATTTTCTTACCTATTTTNTCATTTCGGTCGTCAATAAGACCGCGAATATCGTAATTATTTAGCAAATCTGAAACTTTTTGAGCATACTCGTTAAATTTCTCAGATATTGGAAGAATNACAAATTGATTGGTTGTNAGCCACAATGGAAAGTCTCCTCCACAGTGNTCGATAAGNACGGCAACNAATCTTTCNANNGANCCAAATGGNGCNCNATGNATCATNACNGGTCNATGCTTNAAATTNTCACTACCAACATANTCTAGCTCAAAACGCTCNGGAAGGTTNTAATCTACNTGTATTGTTCCCAGCTGCCATTCTCTTCCNATCGCATCTTTNACCATAAAGTCTAGNTTNGGNCCATAAAAAGCNGCTTCACCGTATTCGACAACCGTATTCAAGTCTTTTTCTTCCGCAGCCTCCATAATCGCCTGCTCGGCCTTTGCCCAATTTTCATCTGAACCGATATATTTCGTTTTATTTTCCGGGTCACGTAAGGAGATTTGCGCCTTAAAATTAGTAAACTCTAAGGTCTTTAAAACGTACAATACGATATCGATGACATTCTTAAACTCTTGCTTAACTTGCTCTTGTGTACAGAATATATGCGCGTCATCTTGCGTAAAACCACGAACACGGGTCAATCCATGCAATTCTCCCGATTGCTCATACCGGTAGACCGTTCCAAACTCCGCATACCTTGTAGGTAGGTCCTTATATGACTTTGGACTTGCTTTGAAAATTTCACAATGATGCGGACAATTCATTGGTTTCAAATAAAATTCTTCATTGGGATCAGGTGTACGAATAGGTTGAAAAGAATCCTCACCATATTTTTCATAATGACCTGAACAAACATATAAATCTTTATTTCCGATATGAGGGGTTATTACCTGCTCATAACCAGCTTTTTTCTGCGCCCGCTTTAAAAAGTTTTCAAGACGCTCTCTAAGTGCCGTTCCATTTGGAAGCCAAAGCGGAAGACCTTGACCTACCTTTTGAGAAAAAGTAAATAAACCCAATTCTTTTCCTAATTTCCTGTGATCTCGTTTCTTTGCTTCCTCGAGCATTTCCAAGTGCTGGTTTAGCTCAGCGTTCTTAGGAAATGTAATGCCATAAATCCGTGTGAGTTGCTTATTCTTTTCATCGCCTCTCCAGTAGGCTCCGGCAACTGCTGTAAGCTTTACCGCCTTTATAAAACCTGTATGCGGAATATGGGGACCTCTACATAAATCAGTAAATCCGCCCTGAGTATAGAAAGTGATCGCACCATCTTCTAAACCTTCCAAAAGTTCTAGCTTATATGGGTCTTCTTTGGTTTTGAAATAAGAAATTGCATCCTTTTTAGAAATTTCTTCTCGGATATATTGATTCTTTGCTTTGGCAAGCTCTTTCATTTTCGATTCAATCTTTTGCAGATCATTTTCCGAAAATGATTCTCCCATAAAGTCTATATCATAATAAAAGCCTTTTTCAATCGGAGGACCAATTGCAAACTTAGCATTTGGATAATAAAATTGTATCGCCTCTGCCATTAGGTGGGCCGAAGAATGCCACATCGTTGATTTCCCATCATCGTCATTCCACGTCAATAGCTTTAAAGATGCAGAAGCTTCAATGGGCAGAAGCGCATCCACAACTGAACCATTGACCTCAGCTGCCAGAACATTTCGTGCCAAACCCTCTGATATTGAGAGAGCCAGGTCCATAGCCGTGCTATTTTTATCAACCTGCTTTATCGTTCCATCTGGAAGCGTAATGTCAATCATAGGAAAAATTTGAGCAAAGATAAGCAAACAGGGGAAAATCTAAGAACAGAAATTAACTTTTGTTCTCGATTCTAAATAGACTCTTTTGGATTGCCAATAAAGAATCAGAAATTTGCTCTTCGCCAAAGGCCAAAGATGGAAGCTCCATAGAAATAAAACAACGGAATCTCCATATCTCCAAAACGTCATTTATAGAAACCTCGTAGGGCTCGTAAAAAGTATTGGTAGAAGATAGGAGAAAGGTTTTATTATCTTTCAAATTGTTTTCAAGTATTTTAAAAACAATACCATTATCATTTGTAACAACTATACAAGGCGTATCATTGGAAATAGTCGTCCAATCCTCGATGAATTCACCAACAACGAAAGAACCATCTGCAACGGGAGGCATTGAATCTCCTGAGATAGGAAACGTACGGTGCTTCCTGTTTTTGGATAAAAAAGGCAAACGTATCGTCGGTAGCTCTTTGATGATTCCTGCAAAAGCAAGGGCGGGATATGCTGCCGGTTATGCTGATCCCGAGTTCATCAAAGAGCTGCCGACGATACGTTTGC
>NYTQ01000105.1 GCA_002683585.1 Cryomorphaceae bacterium | reverse complement strand
CCCTTGGCGGAAATCGTTTTTGATTTTTACGACCGACTCAAATCTGTATCAAGAGGATACGCTTCATTTGATTATCATCCTACNGGATATAAAGCCTCAGATTTNATAAAAATGGATTTNCTNCTCAATGGTGAGCANGTTGATGCNCTNTCNGCANTNGTNCATAGAAGNAATGCTTTTGATTTAGGTAAAAGAATTTGTTTGAAGCTTAAAGAATTGATTCCTCGCCAACAATTTGAAATTCCTGTTCAAGCGGCCATAGGAGCTAAAGTAATTGCTAGAGAAACCATTAAAGCACTAAGGAAAGACGTCACAGCCAAATGTTATGGTGGAGATATTACTCGTAAGCGTAAGCTTTTGGAAAAGCAGAAAGCGGGTAAAAAAAGAATGCGTCAGGTTGGTAAAGTTGAGGTTCCTCAAGAAGCGTTTTTGGCGGTACTAAAGCTAAACGATTAGAAATAATTATTGGGACATACATCTTTTATTNAGAAAGTCGCATAGATACAACAGAATTCAGAATCATCTTTATAATTTTGAAAAAAAATACAATTATGAAAGCACATACCACTTCNGCAATTAGTTCATTGATNCTCATNTCTATGAGTGCTTGGGGCTATTTCGCATCCGATACACCATCATTCACCGCGTTGATNCCATTAATATTTGGGCTTGTAATTTTAGCACTCTATAAAGGGGTGAAAGCGGAAAATAAAGTAATTGCACATATCGCTGTTCTTTTGACACTTGTTGTTTTAATTGCTTTGTTTATGCCCTTAAAAGGAGCAATAAAAAGAGACGATAGNCAAGCCGTTCTTAGAATTGTGGTCATGATCATTGGGGCCGCAGTATCAATGGCTGCATTTATTCTTAGCTTTCGAGCAGCAAGAAAAGCAAGAGAGAATAACGTTTGATTTATTTTAATATTATGTTTTTCGGAAGCTCTAAATTTTTGAAAATTCATGGGTAAACCAAAACAAAAAATAGAAGAGCAANAGGAGTTTTGTTTACTTGTTGGTGTCGCCCACTCNAGNATATCAGAGGAAGAAGCACTTGAGCACCTTGAAGAATTGCGGTTTTTAGCTGAAACAGCAGGTGCAAAAACAGAAAGAATGTTTCTGCAAAACCTTCCTGTACCAAATCCAAAAACCTATGTAGGAAGCGGGAAAATTGAAGAAATCCGNGACTATGTTAAGTCCAAAGACATTAGCTTAGTCATTTTTGATGATGAATTGTCTCCTTCACAGCTCCGAAACATTGAAAAAATATTGGAGTGTAAAATTTTAGATCGAACGATTCTAATTCTCGACATATTTGCAAGCCGAGCGATGACCTACCATGCAAAAACCCAGGTGGAATTGGCCCAGCTTCAATATATGCTGCCGAGATTAACAGGGCTTTGGACACACCTTGAAAGACAGAAGGGAGGAATTGGAATGCGGGGTCCTGGTGAATCACAAATTGAAACCGATAGAAGAATTATTGGGCAGCGTATCTCGCTAATGAAGGACCGGCTCAAGTCAATTGACAAGCAGAAACGCGTGCAAAGAGGAAATCGCGGACAGCTTGTTCGTGTGGCCTTGGTGGGATATACAAATGTTGGTAAAAGTACCTTGATGAATGTGCTCTCAAAATCCAAGGTTTTTGCCGAAAATAAGTTGTTTGCAACACTAGACACGACGGTGCGAAAGGTTGTTTTGGGTAATTTACCGCTGCTCTTAACCGACACTGTTGGTTTTATTCGTAAACTTCCTCAGCAACTTATGGAGTCTTTTAAATCTACCCTCGATGAGGTACGCGAGGCAGATCTACTGATTCATGTACTCGACATCTCGCACTCGAACTTCGAAGANCATTATCGCGTGGTAAACGAGACCCTATCTGAGATTGATAAATCATCAAAACCAACGCTAGTTGTNTTCAATAAAATAGACGCTTATCTTCCACCAGAGAATGAGCTTGAAGATCCGGATGGATTATCATCATTAGAGATATTAAAAAAATCTTGGATGGCTAAATTAGGTCCACAGAAAGCAATTTTCATATCTGCTCAGCAAAAGGAAAATATGGATGAACTCCGGGATATATTATACAAGGAGGTCAAGGAAATATTCAAAGTACGTTACCCTTACAATAATTTCTTGTATTGAATTATTGGCTCTGATCAATCTTTTTTACCATTGTTAAAATAGTNGCTAAGGCNACNGTTTCNCCTGTTTCATCATAAACATCTACAAGGAAACGAACAATNCCCTTTGCGATATCATCTTCACTACGTTTTTCTTGGTCCATTTTTTCTTTTACNGTAAAACGAACACCGATAGTAGCTCCAGGATACACGGGTTTTATAAAACGTGCATCATCTAAACCGTAGTTCAGTAAAACGGGCCCTTTCTTTGGGTCTACGAATAATCCAGCTGCTTTTGATAAGATAAAGTAACCGTGTGCAACACGTTGTTCAAAGATTGTTCCGTCTAGAGATGTAGCATCCATGTGGGCATAGAAGTTATCTCCCGAAACGTTTGCAAAATTTACAATGTCGGCATCAGTTACTGTATGTTTGTGTGTAAAAACCGTTTCTCCAACCACCAATTCTTCAAAGTATTTTCTAAAGACATGTGGATTGGCTTCAGGCATTTCTGCACCGATTTGAAACTGCTCTGTTATAGCTGTAATGGTCGTTGGATGACCTTGTATTGCAGTTCGTTGAAGATAATGAAGCACACCTCTTTTACCACCCATTTCTTCCCCGCCTCCAGCGCGACCAGGTCCACCATGAGTAAGCAAAGGCATTGGAGATCCGTGACCTGTACTTTCCTTAGCGCAATCCTTATTGAGTACTAAAATTCTTCCGTGCATGCTTGCAGCGCCTACCACATAATCTCTTGCCTCTTGGTTGCTTGGGGTAACAATAGATGATACTAAAGAGCCTTTCCCCATCTTGGCTAGCTCAATCGCCTCTCCCATGTCTTTATAGGGCATTATAGTGGATACGGGCCCAAAGGCCTCAATATCGTGACAAGCTATTTTATTAAATGGATCTTCATTTCTAAAAAGAATCGGAGAGAAGAAGGCACCTAATTTTTTATCGGCTCCTTCAACATCGAAGCTTTCTAAATCACCTGAAACAATGTTTTGCGACTTTTCAAGAGCAAGAACACTTTCACGCACTCGCTCTACTTGTAATTTTGAGGCCAAGGCTCCCATACGCACTCCTTCGATTGCAGGGTCTCCTATTTTTGTTTTTTCAAGCTTTGAACTGATGGCATTTTGTACATCATCAATAAGGTTTTCAGGAACAATAATACGGCGAACGGCAGTACATTTCTGACCGGCCTTAATGGTAATTTCTTTCACACATTCTTTGACGAATAAACTAAATTCTTCTGTGTCAGGTGTAGCATGCATACCGAGAATCGATGCATTCAAGGAATCGGCTTCGAGGTTAAAAGCGACACTTCTATCTGTGATATGTGGAAGGCCNTTTAATACTTTCCCTGTTGCAGCACTTCCTGTAAATGTTACGGTNTCTCTAGCATCCACATGATCAATAATACCCCGTCCTAATCCACATACGAGNTGCAGTGCTCCTTCAGGCAATATTTTTGAAGCGATGATGTCCTTGACCATAACCTCGGTCAGGTAACAAGTATATTCAGATGGTTTCACAACGGCAGGTACGCCGGCCATAAGATTCACTGCTATTTTTTCGAGCATCCCCCATATCGGGAAATTAAAGGCNTTGATATGTANNGCAACTCCCTCCTTTGGAACCATAATATGATGGCCTATGAAGCTTCCTCCTTTAGAAAGAGGAGCAGCAACNCCATCTACATAATAAGGTAAATCTGGNAATTGTTTTCTAAGAGANGCATTNGCAAATAAATTTCCTATTCCACCTTCAATATCAATCCAAGAATCAATTTTAGTTGCCCCTGTCCAAGCACTNACGTTNTAGTATGCGNCCTTTTTTTCTAATAAATAAAAAGCCAACGCTTTTAGCATTCGACCACGCTCCTGAAAGGTCATTTTTCTGAGTGCAGGACCNCCTACGTTACGTCCATAATTTAGGACTGCTTCATAATCAATGCCAGCACTAGAAACACCCCCTAGTAATTCTCCGTTTATGGCATTGTAAAGCTTGGTTTCGGTTCCTTTACCTTTTTCCCAGGCACCAAGAATATAGTTTTGAAAGTCTTGCATACAAATGTGTTTTTAAGCTTCTTTAAAAGTCAGGGAAACAACGTAAAAGCATTTTCCCTTGAGTTCGACCTGCGATAGTTTAGTCTATTTGCAGTTCGTATAGCTTGCGATGAATTCTGCTTTTTGTTCAGCTGTCATATTGTTTTCAGCCTCCTTGCATTTTTCTTGNATTTCGGTATCAGCGGCTTCCCCTTTCAGATCGTTGGCCTTGCAATCACATGCCGAAGCTCCTCCGCAAGCGTTTAGTAAAAATACTGTGCTGATGGTAAAAAAGAAAGTAACAGTGGGGCGTCTAAAGTTCATTTTATTTTTTCATAAAGAAACAAAAATCATTTGAATTGATTTATGATAGAGAACTAAAATCCACCGTTGATCCATCTAATTAAATCGTTTCCATTCGCATAGATCATTAGACCAAGTAGCAGGAATATGCCGATATATTGCGCAATTTCTAGCACCCTTTGTGGTGCTTCTTTTCCTGTAATCATTTCGTAAATTAAAAAGACGACATGTCCACCATCCAAAGCAGGAATTGGAAGAATATTCATAAAGGCAAGGATGATTGAGAGCAATGCTGTTTGCATCCAGAATGCTTGCCAATCCCATACTGGAGGAAAGAGGTTTCCAATCGTTGCAAAACCACCGATAGAGCCTGCCCCCTTTTTAGTAAAGATAAATTTAAACTGACTTACATAGTCTCCTAGTGTATTAAGGCCATATTGCGTTCCTTCAGTAATACTATTNAAAAAGGAATAGGAGACTGTTTCAACTGCGTTGGAATCTTCAACTGCTGCTATTCCAACGGAAAACCCAATGGTCCCAAGCTCATTAACATTGGCATTAAGAATGATGGTATCCTTTGCTAATTCGTTTGTTGGTCTAAGGACAGTAAGGCGGACATTTTTGTCTTTTTTCGCGTACAAAGCTCCTTGAATNTCATCGAAGTAATTGATGCCTTTGTCGTCAATCTTTATGATTTGATCCTTCGATAAAAGGCCTGCATTTTCAGCATTAGAGCCTTGCTGAACTGCTTCAACAAAAGAAGATGAGGTTCTCATACCGAAGGCAGGGAAGGCATTGTTTTGAAATAATTCTAGGCCAATATTTTCCGGNATCTCAATGGATTCTATCTNTCCATCGCTGTGTTTTACTTTCAAAAGGCTGAGNTCTCGTAGCATAATGATNTTATTGAGCTCATCTAAATTTGTTAAGGNTTCTCCGTCAACTTCGAGTATTTGGTCACCCGATTGAATGCCATATTTTTCTGTTAAATAAGGGTGAACACTTGCGCCATGTTCCATTTTTTGAGGGTTGATTTGAACTCTTCCCCAGGCAAAAATAACCATGGTGTAGATGAAGAAACCTAATAATAGATTAACGGTCACGCCACCGATCATAATGATCAACCTTTGCCAAGCTGGTTTTGAACGAAATTCCCAAGGTTCAGCTGGCTTTTCGAGTTGCTCCTTGTCCATCGATTCATCGATCATCCCCGCAATTTTTACGTATCCACCTAGAGGAAGCCATCCGAGACCCCACTCCGTTGTACTTTCGTCTTCTTTCCAGGCTTCAGGGGATTCTTTAGTGAACCAGGAGTATTTCTTTTTCCCTTTTATTCGCTTGTAGCGAAAGAGAGAAAACCAGGGATTAAAAAAAAGATAAAATTTCTCGATGCGTGTTTTAAAAAGCTTCGCCGGAATAAAATGTCCCAGTTCATGAAGGGTAACCAAAATAGCGAGAGATAAAAATAGTTGAGCAGCTTTAATCCAAATGTCCATTTCAAAAAAATTTGAGACACAAAGATATAACTATTCAAGTGTCATTTTCGTATGCTAAGTGCGGATTAACAAATATTATCAATGGGCATCAAGCCAATTCCCAGCAATCTTGTATTCAACTTCTAAGGGGACGCTTAATTTCAAGGCGCCCTCCATGCTTTCTTTAACCATTTTTTCTAGAACTTCCTTTTCATCTAGATGCACATCAAATACCAATTCATCATGCACTTGAAGAATCATTTTTGATTTCAGCTTTTGCCCAAACATTTCTTTCTGTACAGCAACCATGGCTAATTTTATGACATCAGCAGCTGAACCTTGTATAGGCGCATTTATGGCATTTCTTTCAGCATATCCTCTCACAATGGCATTGGTACTATTAATGTCAGGCAAATAACGCCTGCGATCTAGAACCGTTTTTACATAACCTTGCTCTCTTGCCGAAGCAACTACATTTTCCATGTACTTTTTGATGGTTGGATATTCCTCGAAATAGCTATCTATAATTCCTTTTGCTTCTTTTCGGCTGATATTTAGATTTTGCGCTAGCCCAAATGCAGATTGACCGTAAATGATGCCAAAATTTACCGCTTTTGCCTGTGACCTTTGTTCACGAGTGATTTCATTTACCGGGGTCCTAAATACTTTTGAAGCAGTGGCGGTGTGAATGTCTACGCCTTTACTAAACGCGTCAATCATAGATTTATCCTCACTAAGTGCAGCAATAATTCTCAATTCAATTTGAGAATAATCAACGGCCAAAAGTTGGTGTTTTTCATCTCTAGGCACAAAAGCTTTTCTAATTTCACGACCCTTTGCCGTGCGAATAGGAATGTTTTGAAGATTGGGNTTATTCGAGCTTAGTCTTCCCGTTGCCGTAACAGTTTGCATAAAGCTGGTATGAATTCTGCCATCTATTGGGTCGCAGAGTTCAGGAAGCGGGTCGACATATGTACTTTTTAGTTTTTTGAGNTGTCTGTAATTNAAAATATTTCCCACAATAGGATGGTCTTTTTCGTGCTTTTGCAAAACATCTTCCGAGGTAGCGTACTGACCAGTTTTGGTTTTTTTTGCCTTGCTTGATATTTGCATTTTTTCGAAAAGTATAGTTCCCAGTTGCCTCGGGGAGTCTAGGTTGAATTCTTCTCCTGCTGCTTCAATGATTTCTGACTGGAGCCTAATGAGGTCGTCATTCAGCTCTAAACCAAACTTTTTTAAAGCCTCCACGTCTATGTTTATCCCTTCAAGTTCCATGTTTTTTAGCACATACATCAATGGCATTTCAACATTTTCAAATAGAGTTTTAAGGTGTGGTTTTTCTATTTCAGTTTCAAAAAGTTTTTTAAGCTGGAATGTAATATCTGCATCCTCACAAGCGTAATCACAAACTTGCTCAGCTGGAAGATCCTTCATGCTCTTCTGATTTTTCCCTTTTTTTCCAATCAAAGTTTCTATGGAAACGCATTGGTAGTTCAGGTGCTGTTCAGCCAAGAAATCCATACTTTGTTTGGATTCAGGATTAATTAGATAGTGGGCAATCATCGTATCAAAGCATCCCGATGGTACATTGATTCCATATCTATTTAAGACTTTTAAATCATATTTTAAGTTGTGGCCTATTTTAAGAATCTCTGTATTCAGAAAAACAGATGAAAACTGTTGAATTAGGCTTTTAGAAAAATCATCAACCTCGGGTATGGGGACATAATATGCTTCCTTCTCTTTAAAAGAAAAGGATACCCCAACAAGGTTGGCGTGCCGCGGTTCAAGATTATCTGTTTCGGTATCAAAACAAAATTCTTTTTGTTTTTTGAGCAGGCTTATCAATTTTTCTCGCTCTTCTTGTGTATTAACGAGATGATACTTCGCCCGCTCTGTCGCAAGTGTTTTTAATGAAGAGGTGGGTATTGGCTCTTTTTCTTCAATTAGGCTCTGTGCACCAAATAAATCAAGCTGAGAAACATCCCCTGTTGGCGACTTTACATTGGCGACTTTTGCTATCGGTGTCTCTTTGATTTCGATTTCCTCTCCGAGAACTCTTTTTCCTAAAGTTCTGAACTCAAGTGCTGTGAATGATGCTTTGAGTTTTTCTTTATTAACGGGTTTTACTTTTAGTTTCTCTTCTTCGAAAGCCACTTCAACATCTGTTATTATGGTTGCAAGTTTTTTTGATAGTAGTCCCTGTGCTCCAAATTCGATTACGTTCTCTTTTTGCTTTCCTTTTAGGTCCTCAGCATTTTCGATGAGGCCCTCTATAGAACCGTATTTCCTTACGAGAAGCTTTGATGTCTTTTCCCCAATTCCCGGGATTCCAGGAATGTTATCTGAGGCGTCGCCCCAAAGCCCCAAAATATCGATAACCTGTAAGGGGTCATCAACACTAAATTTTTCTTGTACCTCTGCCACACCGAGTATTTGTGCCGGTGCTCCACCTC